>JAEUJH010000071.1 GCA_016794825.1 Gemmatimonadota bacterium | reverse complement strand
CCGGGTTCCAGGCGCTGACGATCAGCCGGCGGGAATCGGGATTGGCCTTGATCTGCTGGACCACCTCGGTGATCTGATCGACCGCCCCGCCCCCGGCCACCGGCCACGACCGCCACTGGTATCCATATATAGGCCCCAGATTTCCCGCCTCATCGGCCCATTCGTCCCAAATCGAGACACCGTGCTCGTTCAGGTACCGGACGTTGGTCTCCCCCCGGAGGAACCAGAGCAGCTCGTGGATGATCGACTTGGTATGGAGCTTCTTGGTGGTGACGAGGGGAAACCCCTCCGCGAGGTCGAATCGGAGCTGATGGCCAAAGAGGCTCAGCGTGCCGGTCCCGGTCCGATCGTGCTTGGGGCGACCGGTGTCGAGAATCAGGCGGAGGAGATCGAGATACTGGCGCATCGAACCAAGCTAAACCGGGGAGGGCGTCAGTGGGACGCCGGGTCCGGCTCCAGATCGACGATCAGCTCCAGCGGAACGGCGCTCTCCCAGGTTTCGGCAATGAGCCGCATGGTTTCCTGGTCGAGCGGGAGCTGGCTCGTCTGGAAGGCCGCCGCCGCCCGGGCCAGGTCGACCGCGCGGCTATAGAACACCAGGTAGTCTCCCTGCTCCGTCCGCTCCAGGAAGAGCGACTCCCTCGTCATCCCCTCGAGGGCCAGCGAGGCCTGCACCTCCGCCGGCCGATCCCGCAACCCGCGGAGGAAGCTCACCATCCGGTCGGTGGTTCCGGGCCGGAGCTTGATCCGAAGACACTGCACCTGATCAGCCACGGTCCGCTCCGATCAGTGGGTCGTCCGCCAGGGAAAGCCGAGCGGCCGAGTAGCCGGCCTGCCGCTCCAACCGGCGGAGGCCGGCCTCGATGTCGGCTGGAATCGGCGCGGCCGACACGCCGACCTTGAGCGACCGGATCGGCTCGGCTCGATCCGTGATCTTGACGCCCGGGTTGAGGATGCCGGCCGGATCGAACGCCCGCTTGACCCGTCGGAACAACTGGGCCACCTCGAAGCCAAACACTCGTTCGAGCAGGCCAGGCCGGAGCCGGCCGTCGCCGTGCTCGCCGCTCGGCGTCCCGCCCAGGGCCACGACCAGCTGGCTCACGTCGTCGAAGATGGCCTCGACCCGCTGTTCCCACCCGGCCCGGGTCACGTCGGGCAGCAGGTTCGCGTGGACGTTGCCGTCGCCCGCGTGGCCGAACATCACCACCGGAACGCCGCGCTGCCCCGCAATGGCGGAAACGCCCGCCAGGTAGTCGCCCAGCCGGGCCACCGGAACGCAGCCGTCCTCGATGACCTGGAGGGACCGCCGCTCCACGCCGAGGGCGGCGAGCTTCGGGCTGGCGGCATGGCGGACGGCCCAGAGCGACTCGATCTCGGCGTCGTCCTGCCCCACCGCCACCTCGAGACTCTCCGGGCGGAGCACGCCCACGGCCCGCTCGAGGTCGCCGGTCAGGCGGGGCCGGTCAGTGCCCTCGAACTCGACCATCAGGATGGCGCCCGCCTGGATCAGCCGATCGCCGCGCGACATGTTCTTGAGTTCGTCCTCGACGAACCGCAGGAAGGTGGCGTCGAGGAACTCGAGCCGGCTCGGCCCCAGTTCGAGCAGGGCCGGCACCACGTGGGACAGCCGCCGGGCGTCGCGAAGAGCCGCCCGGAGTCCGACCCGGATCGGTGGAATCGGTTCGAGCCGCCACCGGACCGACGTCACCACCCCAAGGGTGCCCTCGGCGCCGATGACCAGGTCGACCAGGTCGCCCGACTCGAGAAAGGCTTCGAGGGCGTATCCCGCCGTGTTCTTGCGGACCTTGGGCGCGTTCGACGCGAGCCGCCATCGCGCCAGCCGGAGTTGCTCCACCAGGTCCGTCTCGACCCGCTCCCGCAGCCGACAGTCCGCCAGCGGGCGGCCCCGCTCCAGCTCAACCAGTTCGCCGTCGGCGGTGACCATCGTGACACCCTGCACCCAGCGGCGAACCGGCCCGTACTTGACCGTCCTGGTGCCGGCGGCGTTGGTGCCGACCGCGCCACCCGACGTGACCCACCGCTCGCTCGAGGGATCGACCGGCATCCGGAGGCCGTGGCTCGCGGCCGCGGTGCGGAGATCGCCCAGCGTCGTGGCGGCGCCGACCGGGGCCAGGCACGCCTCCCGCTGCACCACGATCGGGGCGCCGTCGAGCGCGGTCAGGTCGAGGATGACGCCGTCGCCGACGTTGCCACCGGGCATCCCGCTTCCGGCTCCTCGCGGAACCAGCGGGATGTTGGCGTCGGCCGCCCAGCGCACCAGTTCCACCACCGCGCGCGTGGTCGACGGCACGGCCACCGCGCGGGGAACGATCCGGTAGATCCCGGCGCCCTCGGAATAGGCGGCCCGCGCCCGGTCGTCGTCGCGCCAGAGGCCGGAGAACGCCGGTGGCTTCATGGAATGGTCACGATGAACGGCTCGCCGCCCTGCTGGGCGCGGATCCGCGCCAGCGCGGCCGTGGCCGCGGCCCGATCGGGATACGGACCGGCTCGCACCAGGAAGAGCGACCCCTGAGGAACGACCACGGCACCGAACCCGGCCGCCTTGAGCGACGCCGCCACCCGGTCGGCGCTCTCGCGCGACGACGCGGCTATGACCTGCACCCAGAGGCCCTTGGCCGCGGGATCCGGCGGCGTCGCGGCGGCAGATGGCGCTGGCTTGGTCGTATCGGCGGTCGGCTTCGGAACGGCGCGGCCCGCCGTGTCCGGCGTCGCCTTCGGCGCGGGGGTGGCCGGGGCGGCGGCGGGTTTCGACGCGGGGGGCGCGGCCGCCGCCACGCTGTCGGGTTGGGCGGCCGCCGAATCGCGGACCGGAACGGAGTCCGCGGGGGCGGCCGAGTCCGCCTTGAGCGGCGCCGGTCGGGCGGTCGGCTGCACCGGCTTCTTGGGATCGTCCTCCGGAATCCCGTACTTCTCCTTCAGCTTGGCCAGCACGTCGGCCACCCGCTTGCTGACCGGATGGAGCGCGGACACGGGGGCTTCGAGGTCGCGGGCCGGCACCGACGGATCCGCCTTCGGAATCGACACCGTTTCCGCGTTGACGGCCGCGTATCCCGGCTTGGTCGGATCGACCCAGATCCTGACCCGGACCACGCCTTCACCGAGCGGGCGGCGTCCGGTGGGAACCGCCGTGGCGGAATCGAGCCAATCGGTTTCGAGGTAGCCGTCGAACGGGAGAACCCGGCGGAAGCGGATGCTGTCGCGGACAAAGTACGCCGCGATCGTGTCGGTGACGCGCATGACGTTCTCGACCCGATCGACCAGGCCGAAGCCGATCTCGACCTGCTCGGCCTCCGGGAACGGATTGAAGGGCGGCCGGCCGGTGGTGGCCCGGCAGCCCGACAACACCAGGCCCGCGACTGCAAGCCGCTTCAGCACTCCGCTCAGAGCCCCAGGTTGGCCGGCTTCGGCG
>JAEUJH010000845.1 GCA_016794825.1 Gemmatimonadota bacterium | reverse complement strand
CAGCCCGAGGACATGGTCGGCGACGCGGGTCGGGTCCGGCAGATCGTCACCAACCTCGTCGGCAACGCGCTCAAGTTCACCGACTTCGGTCGAGTGGTCGTGTCGGTCGACCGGGATTCCGCGGGCCCCGAGTGGGTTCGGATCGATGTCGAGGATACCGGCATCGGCATGACGTCGGAGGTGCTGGGCCGGCTGTTCGAGAAGTTCACCCAGGGCGATGCGTCGACGACCCGGCGGTTTGGCGGAACCGGCCTGGGGCTCGCGATCAGCCGGCAGCTCAGCCGTTTGATGAATGGCGACATCGAGGTGACGAGCACCGTCGGGGTGGGGAGTCGGTTCCGGATCCGACTGCCGCTGGTCCGGGTCGCGACCCCCGCGCCGGTGGTGGCCCCGCTGCCGGGGCCGCTCGACGTCCTGATCATCGAGGACGATCCGGTCAGCGCCAAGGTCATCACCGAGATGTGCCAGGCCGTTGGCGCCACCGTCACCGCCGCGAGCGACGGGGCCCAGGCGCTGGATCTGTTGCGCCGCGGCGGGGCGTCGGGTCGACCGTTCGACGTTGCCCTGGTCGACCTGAACGTGCCGCCGCCGGACGGGGAGGCTTTGGCCGCCATCGTGGCCGAAGAGAAAATCCCGACCCGGCTGGTCCTGACCACCGGGATGATTGCCGCGTCCACGGAACAGCGGATCCGGCAGCGGTTTTCCGACCTGCTCCGGAAGCCGGTCCGGCTGTCGCAGCTGGTCGAGGCCCTTCGGGGTCGAGCGGACCGCTCCGCCGTGCCTCGGGCCGACGCCAAGCTCTGCCCCGCCCGCGATGAGTCGGACACCGGTCCGCTCGTCCTGGTGGTCGACGACAATCCGATCAACCTGAAGGTGGCCGCCCGGATCCTCGAACGGCTCGGCTGTAACGTCACCACCGCCGAAGATGGCCGCCAGGCGGTCGAGCTGGTTCGGGAGGTGCCCTTCCGGCTCGTGTTCATGGACTGCATGATGCCGGAAATGGACGGCTTCGAGGCCACTCGAGCCGTTCGGGCGCTGGGGGGTGCTCGGGGGTCAGTGCCGATCGTGGCCGTTACCGCCAACGCGATGCCGGGCGACCGGGAGCGCTGTCTCGAAGCGGGGATGAACGACTACCTGGCCAAGCCGGTCCGACCCGACGCCCTGCGCGCCGCGGTGGTGCGGTGGGTGCCGGACGCCGTGACGACCGGCCTGGCCAGCTGATCCGGCGGGTTAGCGCCGCAACTTCCGCAGCAGCCGGAGGATCTCGAGGTAGAGCCACACCAGGGTGATGACCACTCCGGTCGCGAAGGCCCATTCATAGTCAGTGGGTGCCCCGGCGGCCACGCCCTCCTCGATCGCCCGGAAATCCAGCAGCAGATTGAACGCGGCCAGCCCGGTTACGAAGAGACTGAACCCGATCGCGAGCGGTCCGCTCTCGACCAGGAACGGGATCGTGAACCCGCCGAACACCTGTACTCCGATCGCGATCAGATAGAAGATCGCGATGCCGCCGGTCAATCCGACGACGATGGCCCGGAGCCGATCGGTGACCTTGATGAGACCACTCCGGTAGGCGCCGAGCATGGCCCAGAACGTCCCGGCCGTGAGTCCGACCGCCATCAACGGCAGGCCCTTGTACTGGGCGTTGACCGC
>JAEUJH010000070.1 GCA_016794825.1 Gemmatimonadota bacterium | reverse complement strand
CTGGCGCTCGCGTTCGGCCCGGAAGCGTTGACCCCCGAGGGCCGAAAGGCCCTCGGGGTCACGGCCTGGATGATCACCTGGTTGATCACCGAGGCCGTGCCGATCGTCGCCACCTCGCTCCTGCCGCTCGTCCTGTTCCCGATCCTGGGCGTAGCCCCGATCAAACAGGCGGCGGCGCCGTACTCCAACGACCTGGTCTTCCTGTTCATGGCCGGGTTCTTCCTGGCGGCGGCGCTGGAACGCTGGCAAAGCCACGTGCGGGTGGCCTATCGGCTCGTGCTGGCCGTCGGGCTGACGAGTCGGCGGGCGGTGCTCGGGATCATGCTGGCGACGGGCTTCATTTCCGCCTGGATTTCCAACACCGCGAGCGCCGCCATGATGTACCCGATCGCGCTCGCGGTCGGGGCCCTGTTTCCGAACGACCCGAACGGAGACAACACCCGAACCTCGCTGATGCTCGGCGTGGCCTACGCGGCCTCGATCGGGGGCGTCATGACGATGATCGGGAGCCCGCCGAACCTGGTGGTCGTCGGGGCGATGAAGGAAATGGTGGGTCAGTCGGTGTCGTTCGCCCAATGGATCGGACTCGGCGTGCCGATCGCGCTGCTCCTGCTGCCGCTCTGTTGGGTCATCCTCGTCTACGTGTGCTTCCCGACTCGGACCGACCTCGGCGCTGGCGCCCGCGAGATCCTCACGACCCGGCTGGCCGGCCTGGGCCCGATCCGGGGTGGCGAGGCCCGAGTCCTCGCCATTTTCGGCGCCACCGCCCTCGCGTGGTTCCTCCGGGAACGGAAGGAACTCGGAGGGGTCGTGATTCCAGGGCTGGTCGATGTCTTCCCCGGGCTCACCGACACGGGCATCGGGGTCATGGCCGCGGTGCTCCTGTTCCTGGTAAGTGGATCCACGGTGGACGGCTCCCGGCGCCCACTGCTGACCTGGGACGAAGCCCGCAAGATCCCCTGGGACGTCCTCCTCTTCTTCGGCGGCGGCCTTTCGATGGCCGACGCGATCGAAAAGCAGGGACTCACGACCTGGCTCGCTGGTCATCTCGAGGGACTGGCCGGGCTGCCGCCAGTCGTCCTGTATCTCGGGCTTGCGATCACGACCCTGGTGTTGAGCGAATTGGCATCGAATCTCGCCGTAGCGGCGATGATGATGCCGATCGCGGTGGCGCTCGCGAAGTCGTTGGGTCAACCGCCGCTCGTCCTGATGCTGGTGGCGGGGTTCGCGGCGTCGACCGGGTTCATGCTCCCGGTGGCAACCCCGCCGAACACGATCGTCTTCGGGTCGGGGCTGGTCAGCGTCCGACAAATGGCCAAGGCGGGATTCCTGCTCGACCTGGTCGCCATCGTCGTCGTGGTCGCGGCCATCGCCCTGCTCACCCCAATCATCCTCGCTCCGACCCCCTAGCCGAGTCCCCATGACCGCGACGACCAGCCGGGAGTATCACCTCGTCCGCCGCCCCGTCGGGCTGCCCGCGACCGCCGACTTCACCGTGGTCACCCGCTCACTGCCGGCGCCCGCGTCCGGCGAAGTCCTGGTCCGCAATCGGTTCCTCTCGGTCGATCCGTACATGCGGGGCCGGATGATGGACGTGAAGAGCTACGTGCCGCCGTTTGCCTTGAACGCGCCGCTCGACGGCGGCGCGGTCGGACGAGTCGAGGCCTCCAACCACCCCGACTTTGCCGTGGGCGACACCGTCGTCAGCATGCTGGGGTGGCGCGAGGCGTACCTGAGCGACGGCAAGGGCCTGATCCGGATCGACCCGACGCTGGCGCCACCGCAGGCCTACCTTGGCACCCTGGGCATGCCGGGGCTCACGGCCTACGCCGGCCTGTTCGTGATCGGCGGGCTGCGCGACAAGGAAACGGTGCTCGTGTCCGGCGCGGCCGGCGCGGTCGGCATGGTGGTCTGCCAGATCGCCAAGGCCCGGGATTGCCGGGTCATCGCCGTCGTCGGCTCCGACGACAAGGCCCAATGGCTGGAGCGGGAGGCGGGGGTCGACGTCACCATCAACTACCGGACCGCGCCCAATCTCCGCAAGGCCATTGCCGCGGCCGCGCCGGACGGCGTCGACCTGACGTTCGAGAACGTCGGCGGCGACCACCTCGAGGCCGCCATCGCCACGAGCAAGACCTTCGGCCGAGTCGTCATCTGCGGATTGATTTCCCAGTACAACGCCACCGAAGCCCCGGCCGGGATCCGCAACGTTCGCGACATCCTGACCAAGCGGCTCACCGTGCGGGGCTTCATCGTCTCCGACCACAACGATCGGCGGGCGGATTTCCTCCGGGACATGTCCGGGTGGATCAAGGCCGGCCGAATGAAGTGGAGCGAGACGATCGTCGACGGCTTCGACCGGATGCCCGAGGCCTTCCTCGGCCTCTTCAGCGGGAAGAACCTCGGCAAGATGGTGGTCCGGCTCGGCTGACGAGCCCTCCATGCCGGCTCGTTCTCCGGTGGTGCGCACCCGGCTCCTCGCCGCCACCTGTCTCGCGTTCTTCCTCGTGGGCGGCCTCGGCCGCGTCACCCTCGGCGACCAGCTGACCGCCTGGGATCAGGGTGTCCTCGAGCGGATCGCGCTGATTCGGGAGCCGAGCGTCACCGCCTGGATGAAGTTCCTGAGCTGGCTCGGCGGAGGATGGCGCCCGATCCTGATCGGGCTCCTCATCACGGCCGCGCTGGCCGCCCGGCGGGAACGGACCGCGGCGCGCTGCTATCTGGTGACGGCGCTTTCGGGGTGGGGCCTCAACCTCCTGCTCAAGCTCATCTTCCAACGGCCGCGCCCCGCCCTCGACCTCCGCCTCGACGCCGCCGGCGGCTATTCCTATCCGTCGGGCCACTCGATGCTGGCGCCGATCGTCTTCGGCCTCGGCGCCTTCCTGCTCACCCGCTACGCCCGCCGGCCGGTGGCCTGGGCCTGGCTCACCGCCGGCCTGGTGCTTGCCCTCGGGATTGCGGCCTCCCGGATGTACCTGGGCGTCCACTATCCGAGCGACGTGGTCGGAGCCCTGCTGGGCGGGGTGGCCTGGTCGGCCCTTGGACTGGCCGTGTACAGCCCGCTCGACCGCGAACCTCCCGCCCTACCTGAGTCGGTGCCGGCAAAGTAGCTTCACGAACGCCGCCCTCCATCGGGGAAATCCATGATCCGCGCCGTCGTCTCCACCCTGGCGCTCGTCGCCGTCACGTCCGTCGCCGGCTCCGCCCAGGGGCCGTTTTCGCTGGAGCAGATCCGCTCCTACCCGTTCCCCAACGAACTGGCGGCCTCGGCCACGGGGGCGCGGATCGCGTGGGCGCTCAACGAGCGCGGGCTCCGAAACCTCTACGCCGCCGAGGGGCCGGCCTTCGCGCCAAGGCGGCTGACCAACTACCAGTCCGATGACGGCCAGGAACTGACCAGCGTGGGCCTGTCCGCCAACGGTCAGTGGGTGGTCTACGTCCGGGGTGGCGATCACGGCTCGAACTGGGATGGCGGCTTGCCGGTCAACCCGGCCTTCAGCCCGGTCCCACCCAAGGTCCAGATCTGGGCGATTCCGTTTGCCGGCGGGG
>JAEUJH010000004.1 GCA_016794825.1 Gemmatimonadota bacterium | reverse complement strand
GAGGTTGCGGGGAACGACCTCGGGGCCGCTGTTGACGATGGTCAGGGTTCGGACCAGCGCGGGATCGTCGACGGCCAACTGGAAGGCCACCATCCCGCCGAGCGAGAGGCCGACGACGTGGACCGGCCCGCCGCCGACCCGACGGATCAGCGCGGCGACGTCCGCGGCAAGGTCGCGCATCGCGTAGGGGCCGGCCGGCTTGGGCGACTGGCCGTGGCCGCGCAGATCCGGGGCAAGGACCCGGAAGCGCGACGCGAGGTGGTCGATCTGCGGGGTCCAGTCGGCGCCTTGGCCCCCGAGCCCGTGGATCAGGATGACGGTCGGACCGGTGCCCCGATCGATCGTCTGGAGCGCCACGCCGGATGTGGGGACGGTCACGTCTGGACTCGCCGTGAGGACGGTCGAGTATAGCAGAATGGGAGGTCCGGCGCGGCGGGGACCGGAGCGTCGGTAGTGGGTCAGGAAACTGACCCACTACCCGGAGCGTCGGTTCGGCCTATTGGTCGACCCAGAGGAAGACGAAACCGCCACTGGCCCCGCACAACCCTAGGAGCGACGAGTTCCCCGCCCCGCCCATCAGCCCGTAGGTGCTGGTACAGACGGTGCCGTCGGTGATCGACGCGTACATGATCTGGATCGAGGTCGATCCGACGCCGAGGGCAATCCAGCCCATCTTGTGGTAGCTGCCGTTGAACAGGTTGACACCGCCGCCGGGCAGGTAGGTGTCCAACCCGGTCGGGACGGTACCGAGGGCGGCGGTGCCGGGCCAGGTACCGGCGGTCTCGTTGTACTGATAGATGCCGGCCCGGACCGTGGTCATGGCCGCGACGATCTCGGCGGCGTAGGCGCGTTTCCGAAGTTGCTGGTACTTCGGCATCGCGATCGAGGCGAGGAGGCCGATGACCGCCATCGTCGTCAGCAGCTCGACCAGGCTGAACCCACGGCGGTTCATGGGGCCGGCCTCTCGATGACCGGCACCCGTCCGGGCGCGCCGTTGAGGAGCAGGCTCCGCCGGCCAAACGTGGTCATCAACTGATAGGTGCCGTCACCGGGATTGAAGATCGTCGTGCCTGGCAGGGCAATGCCGAGTTCTTCCACGGTGGTGGGAAGCCGGCCGACCCGCTGCTGGTGACCCGCCACCAGAATGGACGCCGCGATCAGATGCCGGCTCGCTTGGAGCTCGTTGGTCGGCGGAGCGATCGGCTCGAAGGGCGGGTACAGCCAGGCCGGTTTTCCGAACCAGATGTACGCCATCCCGGCCAGACAGGCCGTGATGATGGCCGGCTGAACGAGCCGCTTCCAGCCCCGCCGGCGAGTTTCGGCCGCAAGGGCGGCCGCGGCCACCTTCGGTTTCGCGGCCTCGTACTCGACGAGTTTGTCGTACGCCGCGAGCAGCTGCTCCTTGGTTCCCGCCGCCGGCGCAGACTCGGCCGGATCGGCCGAACTCGGACGGGGAGAGACCGGCGAAGCTCCCGGAAAGGTGGTCATCAGCGCCTGATAGGCCGACGCGAGGCTCTCGCCGGACCCGGACGCCCCACCCTCGGCGCCCGATGCCGGACGGCGAGCGCTCTTGCTGTCGCTCACCACCGCATCGAAGGCGTCGGCCAGGTCTTTCCGTGGCTGCTTCGAACCGCCGTCCATCCATCCCCCCCCGCAAAGCCGTACTCCGGTGCCTCCCGGCAGGTATCGACCGGGGCGCCCGTGGACTTGAGAGGGTCGAAACCCGCCCGTCGGTCGGGGGCCTCGGACTCGGGCGCCGGGCCCCTGCCACCTCGGCGGGCCGGACCGAATGCCGGCCAGACCCCGGACCGGGTATCGTTGTGACCATGGACGAAGCCGCGCTCGACGACGAGCTGTCCCGGCCCACCCCGGCCCTGATCGATGCCTTCCGTCACCTGGAGGGCGACCTGGTCGTCCTCGGGGCCGGCGGCAAGATGGGACCGACCCTCGTCCGGCTCGCGGCCCGGGCGGCGATCGAGGCCGGTGCCTGGCGCCGGATCACGGCGGTGGCCCGATTTTCGGACCCCCGGGCCTTCGAGCTGGTCGAGGGA
>JAEUJH010000983.1 GCA_016794825.1 Gemmatimonadota bacterium | reverse complement strand
CCTCGCCGCCTGCTCCAGCACCGGCGACGGGGGCACCCAGCCCGGCCCCACCCCCGCCATCGCGATCAGCCTCTCGGCCAGTTCCGCGTCGATGGCCCAGGGCGGGTCGACCACGGTCGACGTCACCATCACTCGGAGCGGCGGGTTCACTGGCACGGTGAACGTCACGGTGACGGGCGCCCCCGCCGGGGTGTCCGGCGCGGTCGGCGCCGCCAGCACCAACGCTGGGGTCACCACCGCCACCGTCACCGTCAGCGCGGCCGCCTCGACGGCGCCGGGCACCTACACCCTGACCGTCCAGGGCTCGGGTTCGGGGGTCAGCTCGGTGTCCACCACCTATACCCTGACCGTCACCGCCGCCGCCGGCTACTCGCTGGGCGCCACGCCGGGCACGCTGTCAATGGCCCAGGGCGGCACCGGAACCGTCACCATCGACATCACCCGGACCGGCTTTGCCGGCAACATCACCCTGGCGGCCGAAGGTCTGCCGGCGGGCGTCACCGCGTCGTTCGCGCCCAATCCCGCGGGCGGCACCAGCTCGACCCTGACGCTGACGGCCACCGCGGGCGCCACGGCCGGCACCGGCACCGTCACCATCCGCGGCACCGCCGCGGGACTGACGGATCGGAGCACCTCGGTGTCGCTCACGATCACGGTCGCGACCAGCAGCGCCGTGGTCCTCGACTTCGGCAACTGCGGCACCCTGCTCGGCTTCCCGGTGTGGCTGGCCTATCAGGACGGCAACGGCCCGTGGACCCGGGTCATCGGCACGGCCAACGTCTATCGCTTCAACCTGTCCCAGTCGAGGGGCGGGGTGGCGTATACCACCGGGTCCGGCGTCTCGATCCTCTACCAGACCCGGGCCGAGTATTCCTCGGGCACCATCCAGATGTGCGAACCGGTCGGTCCCAAGCGGATCAACGGAACCGTGGCGGGAGTCTCCGCGGGGCACTTCGTCTGGGTCAACCTCGGCAACTCGACGGCGCCGAGTCCGATCTCCACCACCTTTACCATCGATCGGGTTCGCCCCGGGCCCCAGGACCTGGTGGCATACCGTGCCACCCAGGCCACCCCGCGCGTCGGCGAACGCGCCGCGATCATCCGCGACCTCGACCTCCCCAACAACGGCTCGACCGGGGTGGTCGACTTCAATGGCCCCAATTCCTTCGATCCGGTGATCGCCACGGTCACCGTCACCAACCTGGCCGGCGACGATCACCTCACGTCGGGGATGAACTACTTCACCACGGCGGGCTGCGGTTTCGGCGTCCTCCACGGGCGCCAGAACCTCACGAGCCCATTCACCACCTCCGGCATCCCGCCCGCGCGGCAGCGTCCCACCGACTTCCACGTCCTGGGCGTGACCGGCGACAGCCCGACGCTCGGTACCCGCGGCGTCCAGCACTCGTTCAATCTGATCGGCAACCGGACCGTGACGCTTCCGCCCGCCCTGCCGGTCCCGACGGTGACGGTGCTGGCCGGCCCGTTCCGCCGCCTCCAGGCCACCACCACGATCTCGGCGGAGTACGATAGCCACACCCAATTCGCGT
>JAEUJH010000912.1 GCA_016794825.1 Gemmatimonadota bacterium | reverse complement strand
GCTGCGGATGGCGGATCCCGTCGAGGCCAAGCCGGCTCCGCCGCCGGGCAGCAACCACGTCACCGTGGCCGACGCCAAGGGGAACGTGGCCACCATCCTCCATTCGGTGATGGCGCTGCCCTGGAGCAATGGCCTCTTCGTCGGCGGCTTCGGGATCGCGGCCTCGGGCGGGCATTTCCTCCGGGTCATGCCCAAGCCCGGTCACCGCGCCTCCGCGTACGTGGCGCCCAATCTCGTTCTCCGGGGTGGCCGGCCGGTCCTGGCCTCGGGCTCGCCCAGCGTCGGGCTGATCGCCAACGTGCTGCAGAACACCCTCAATCACCTCGACTTCGGCATGCCGCTGGAACAGTCGGTGCACCGGCCGCGATTCGGCGGCGGTTCGATGGGGCTGGCCGGGGCCAACTACATCGAGGTCGATCTCGATCCGAAGGTGCGCGACGCGGTCGCCGCGCGGGGGGTGGCGTTCCATCCGGTCAGTCCCTGGCACTTCATGAACGGGAGCTTCGAGGGCATAGCCTTCGGGGCCAACGGGTCGATGTCGGCCTGTGGAGATCCCCGCCGGAACAGCCACGCCGAAGCGGTGTGATCCGTCGGCCGGGCCGCCGGTTCGCGACCGGACTGGCGTTCCGGGGTCGAGGGCGCGGCCGGCCTACCGGATGATCGGTAGGAGGATGTGCGACGGGTACCGTTTCGAATGGTGGACCGAGTTGCGCTGGACCACCCACGTGGTTTCGTCGTAGTTGTTGCCGCCGGTCCCCAGGTTGCGGTCCCACCGCGGGAAGTTGCTGCTCGAGACCTGCACCCGGATCCGGTGGCCCGGCTTGAAGTAGAGGCTCGTGGCCTCGAGGTCGATCTCGACCTGGTAAACCTGATCGGGTTCCATCCACACCTTTCGGTGGTACCCTTCGCGGTACCGCATTCGTTGGATGCCCTCCTGAACGTTGTAGGCGGTGCCGTCGGGATGGACGTCGACGAGCTTGGCGGTGAAGTCGGTGTCCTTGGCGCTCGACGAGACGAACAGCACCACCTTGAGCGGTCCGGTGACCTCGAGGCCGTCGGCCAGGGGCTCCGACGTGTAGACGAGGACGTCGTTCCTGATCTCGACCTCGCGCTGATTGGCGGGACCGTCGAACACCCGCTGGCCGCGAGCGCAGGCGGCACAGACGCTTCCGCCGACGGTCCAGACCGGGTTGGCGGGATCGAACGTGAACCGGTCGGCTGGCTCGGCGCGGGGGGGCACCGGTGACAGGGAGCCGTCGCCGGCGCGGCTGTTGGCGGCGCCCGCGCTGTGGAGGTAGTATGGGGTCGATTGGGTTCGCGCCAGCGGCCATTCGTTCTCGCCCCGCCATTGGTTCCGTCCCATCACGTAGATCTGGACCTTCTTCATGCTCGTGACGTCGTTCGGGACGTCCCGCAGCCAGCGATCGTACCAACGGAGATAGGTGCCCCAGTAGTCGAGCCGGGCGTCGCCGAAGTCCACTTCCCCGACCAGGGTGCGGTCGGACACG
Organism: Gemmatimonadota bacterium; assembly: GCA_016794825.1. Classification (GTDB taxonomy): domain Bacteria; phylum Gemmatimonadota; class Gemmatimonadetes; order Gemmatimonadales; family GWC2-71-9; genus SHZU01. The sequence continues at coordinate 1,328 of JAEUJH010000912.1, read as the reverse complement.
CTCTCCGAGCGGCAGTGGGTCACCGGCGAGACGATGACGAATTGATTGTCCCGCGAGGCGGGACTCACGGCGCCGGTTCGATACGCGTTGAACTCGGTGAAGGTGTCCTGGGCTCCGAAGTCGTACCAGCTGTTGATGTGGAGCGCCGGGACGTCGAATCGATCGCCGTCGCGAACGTAGCCGAACTGATCCCACCATGGGTCCGTCAACTCGCGGGCGATCAGGTCCTCGTAGTCGCTCGCGGGGGCGCCAGCGGCCCTGAGGATGTCCCGGGTCGGGAGGTGCCAGATCCACTTGGCCATGTCGAACTCGGGCAGCTTCCGGTCGGCCTGGTGGAACGGCACCGCCTGGAGGTACTCCTCACGCGTCATGTGCTGGGGCGGGCGCCAGAAGTGGCGAGTGCCGTTGCCCCAGAACCACCCCGCCGCCGCCGCCAGTTCCCAGGCCCCCCCGAAGTACGTGCCGAAGTTGTGGTATCGACCCGCGATCGGTCCCACCGAACTCCCCGCCGCTTGGGGGATCTGAGCCGCCAGGTGGGGCGGGCGGGTCCGGGCCATCATGATCTGGGTGTCGCCCCCGTAGGAACAGCCGTACGTTCCGACCTTGCCGTTGGACCACGGCTGGGCCGCGAGCCACTCGACCGTGTCGTAGCCGTCTTCCTGGTCGCCGCCCTGGACCACGAACCGCCCTTCCGATTCGAATCGGCCCCGGGTGTCCTGGACCGCGACGACGTAGCCCTGGCCGGCGAAAATGGCAGGGAATTGGTTGGGCCGTCCATGATAGCCGTTCTTGTTGTACGGCGTCCGCATCAGCACGACGGGCAGGGGACCGCTGGTCCCGATCGGAAAGTACAGATCGGTCGACAGCTTGATGCCATCGCGCATCGGTACCATGACGCTGCGTTCGAGGCGAATCTGATGACGGGGCGAGGGTGGGGCGATCGGCCCGGACTGCGCGGCGGCGGCGGGGGCACCGAGGGCCACGATCAGAATGAGTGGAGCGCGCAAGCGAACCTCCGGCGGGTGGGGGCGGCCGAACAGTCCGGCCGCCGTAGTATAGAGCCCCGGGGGCGGGGACGGAGGCTCGGAACGCTTGACCGACCCCCGCCGGCCCGCTACGTTCCGCCCATGCTGATCTCGCGGCGGCACCACCATGCGCACCATCATCACGGCCCTCGGGTCGGGGTATGGGCGTTCGCGCGTGGGTAGTCGCCTCTAGCAGGCAGCGCATCGTCGGTCACCGCGGCCCGTTCCCACCAGGACGGGCCGCTTTCGTTTTCGAGGAATCGGGACATGGTCAAGATCGCACTACCAAACAAAGGCCGTCTG
>JAEUJH010000900.1 GCA_016794825.1 Gemmatimonadota bacterium | reverse complement strand
GGACGTCGGCGAGGCGGAGGCCACCGAGGACCTCCTCAAATTCGGCGGCGTGTCGGGCGACGAGGACCTCGGCGGCAGCTGGCAGGCGGCCGTCAAGAGCCGGCTCCGCTGGCTGTTCGTCAATCTCATCACCGCGGCCGGAGGTGCGGCAGTGGTCGGGTTGTTCCAGGAGAACATCGATCGGATCCTGGCCCTGGCCATCTGGATGCCGATCGTGGGCGGCCTGGGTGGCAACACCGGCACGCAGGCGCTCGCGGTCACGATCCGGCGGCTGTCGCTTGGGTTGGTGTCGCCGGACGAGCTCCGGCCGGTGGTGGGCAAGGAAATGCTGGTCGGTCTCACCAATGGCGTGGCGGTGGGGCTCGTGGCCGGCTTGGTCGCCACGCTCGTTACCTTCGCCACCGGCGGGCCGCCGTTGCTCGGCCTGGTGGTTTTCCTCGCCATGGTCACCAACCTGCTCGTGGCCGGCACCCTCGGCGCCTTCGTCCCGCTGATCCTCCAGCGGTTCGGCGTCGACCCCGCGGTGGCTTCGTCGGTCTTCGTCACCGCCTTCACCGATATGTGCGGCTTCGCGTTGTTGCTCGGTCTGGCCGGCTGGATTCTCCTCTAGCCGTTGGCGGCCGTCCGCGCCCGTTCGTCACCCGTTCCATCACTTCAGGAGCAGACATGAGCTCGATCCGAGAGACCGCCGAGCAGTTCTTCGACGCGTGCGAGAGGGGCAAGGGCTGGGCGGTCTGCCAGCAGTATTGCCATCCGGACGCCACCTTTTCCGCCCAGGCCGACGCCCTGACCGGGGTCACGACCGTTCAGGGGTACACCGACTGGATGCACGGCCTGTTCACCCCGCTGCCCGACGCCAGCTACGAGCTGAAGGCGTTCGCGGTCGACGAGCGGCGGAATACGGTGCTCGGCTTTGCCGTGTTCCGGGGGAGCAACACCGGTCCCGGCGGCCCGACGCCGCCGACCGGCAAGCGCGCCGAGGCCGACTACGTCTATGCGATGATGTTCGACGGTGGGAAGATCCGTCACCTCACCAAGATATGGAACGACGGAATCAGCATGCGGCAGCTCGGCTGGGCCTGACGTTCGACCGGAGTCCCGACTGATCCCGGCCGCCGTCCGCCTCGGACGGCACGGCCGGGATCAGTCGTTTCCAGTCATCGGGTTCCGGCCATCCGGGCCATGAGTTCCGCCTGACGCTGGTGCATCAGGGGCGGGTGGGACGACTGGATCTGGAGGAATCGCCACCCGTTCGGACCATTCCGAACCACGCCCTGCTGGACCCCGGGCAGTTCGGTCACCGTCCCCGTCGTGTCGGTGACGTGCTCGGCGTACTTGCCAGCGAACCCGGCCAGCCCGGGCGCCAGCGGGGTGATCACCAGCGTTTTCCATTCGAATCGGGTCGACTTGATCCATGGTGGCGCGCTCACGATCTCGTCCGCCGGGATCAGCGAGTCGACCGTCTGGATCAGGATCGGCTCTTCGGGGCCCAGATCGGTCGACATCACGATCTCGGGCGCAAAGAAGGGCGCGGTGGCTTCGCGAGCCTTCTTCCCGATCGGGGGCGCGCTGACGTCGGCGGCGTAGGCGTCGAGGAACGTGCGGACGCTGTCCCG
>JAEUJH010000879.1 GCA_016794825.1 Gemmatimonadota bacterium | reverse complement strand
GCCTGGACGAACGACTTGAGCTCCGTGATGTAGGCCCCGGGAAGGGCCCGGTACCAGCCGACCACCAGATCGAGGCCGATCCCGCTCTTGACGCCCGCGCGCTTGAGCCGACGCAGCACGTCCAGGTTGGTCGAGTCGTTGAAATAGAACCGGCGCGAGGTCGAGCCGAAGTAGCCGCCGCCGTACGAGGCAAAGAGATAGGAGTAGGTGACGAGCGTCGGGTCGGCTTCGACCTTCCGCTCCGCCATCAGGCGGATCGTCTCGTCGGTGCGAGGGAGCGGGTGCTCGATCATGTCCACCCCGGCCTCGACGGCCCACTGGGTGTAGAACGTCTCGCAGTCGCAGGTCACCTTGAGGCCGAGCGCGTGGGCCTCGTCGATCGCGGCCTGGACCTCCTCCTTGCTGAAATGCGAGGCCACCTTGATCACGTCGGCGCCGCGATCGAACAGGTCGCGGACGGCGTTGCGCCATTGGTCGGGGCCGATGACGGTGCGAACCACCGCTTTCGGGGACGGATGCGACCCCATGCCCTGGGCGCCGTGTCCGCTGACCGAGGTGATGAGCTGGCCAGCGGCAAACACCCGGGGCCCCGGGATCCGGTTGCGGGCGACCCAGTCCTTGAGTCGAAAAGCGACGTCGCCCATCGACCCGACGTCCCGGATGCTCGTGATGCCGCTCTCGACGAAGTACCGGAGCCGCTCCACCCCGCGGAGCACCGCATCAGGTTCACTCAGCGCCTCCTCCTCGGGATCCCGCGGATCCGCGTAGGTGAGGTGCGTGTGCAGATCCACAAGGCCGGGCATCACCGTCTTCCCCGCGGCCTCGATCACCTTCGCCCCCGCCGGCCACCCCGCCGTTCCCGGGCGGGCATCGGCGGGGAGAATGCGGGTGATCCGGTTGCGCTCGATGACGAGCGTTCCCTCGCGGGCGGCGGCGCCCGTTCCGTCGAAGATGCGGCCCCCGCGCACCACGATGGCGCCATCGGGCCCCTTGGGTCCCCGCGGGACCGGGATCCGGCGCGGGTCGTCGGTGGTCTCGACGTTCATCGTCGCCATGTGGGCCCGGCGATCGGCGGCCCGGGTCTGCGCGGCGAGCGCGTGGCTCAGGCACGACGACGCGAGGAGAAGAGCAACGGCCCCGCCCAGCCACGCGCCGCGGCCCGCGGGCGAGGTCGGACGGGTGATCGACGGCGAACGAGAGAATGCGTGCATGGTTTGTCTGGCCTCTGGAATCGGTTGACGCGGACCCGCGGTGGTACCGCGGCGCCCGGGGACTGTTCAGTACGGCTTCATCTCGAAGACGGGGGGCTTCCGGCCCAGCAGTTCCCGGACGAAGAAGTCCCACTGCCGGCGCCAGAAATAGGGCACGGCCATGACCGGGTGATTGACGTTGGGAATGATCAGGAACTCGAAGTCCTTGTTGGCCTTGATCAGCGCGTCGGCCAGACGATAGGCGTTGGCCGGCGGCACGTTGTCGTCCAGCTCGCCGTGCACGATCATCAGCTTCCCGACCAGCTTGGACGCCCAGGTGATGTTCGAGTTGGCGTCCCAGACCGGTCCCATCTCACGGCCCATCCACTGCTCGTTCCACCACGCCTTGTCGAGCCGGTTGTCCTGGACCCCGGCGCCGGTCAGGCCGACCTTGTAGAAGTCCGGCCGTTCGGTGAGCGCCCGGACCACGTCGTACCCCCCCGCGGAATAGCCGTACACGCCGACCCGGGAGGTATCCATCCACGGATACTTGGCGGCCATGGCGCGGATCATGGCGATGTGATCGTCGAGACCGACCGCGTGGACGTTCCGATACGCCGGCTGCTGGAACGCGCGCGACCGCCCCGCCACGCCGCGCCCGTCGACCGTCACCCCGATGGCGCCGATCTGGGCCTGCGGCTGGATGAACCGCGCCACCAGCGACGCCTCGAACGACTTCGGGCTGTTCGCGATGATCTGCGGCCCGGTGTAAATCTCCTCGATGATCGGATACCGCTTGGTGGGATCGAATCCCGCCGGCTTGAAGATCGCGCCGTAGATCGGCGTCGTGCCGTCCGCCGCCATCGACTCGAACGGCTCGGGCAGCAGATACCCCGCCGCGAGGAACGCGCTGATGTCGGCTCGGTCCAGCTCCATCAG
>JAEUJH010000874.1 GCA_016794825.1 Gemmatimonadota bacterium | reverse complement strand
TGGCGCACGATCCGGGAGATCTGCACCCGTCATCGGATCCTCTGGATCGCCGACGAGGTGCTGGTCGGGTCGGGCCGGACCGGCAGCTGGACCGCGGTCGAGCAATACGGGGCCGTTCCCGATCTCCTGACCCTGGGGAAGGGAATCAGCGGCGGGTACGCGCCCCTGGCCGCCGTCGTGGCACCCGAGCGGATCCTCGATCCGATCGCGCGCGGATCCGGTGGGGTGCTCCACGCGCAGACCTTTACCCATACGCCGATGGTCTGCGCCGCCGGCCTGGCCGCCGTGCGCTATCTCAAGCGACACGACCTCCTGGCGCGGTGCCGCCGGATGGGGACCGTTCTCCACGACCGGCTGGCCCGGTTCCGCGGTCACCCCCTGGTCGGCGACGTCCGCGGCCGGGGCCTCCTGGCCGGGATCGAATTCGTCGCCGACCCCGCCACCCGGGCGCCGTTTCCCCGCTCGGCGCGGATCGCGGAGACCTTTGCCGACCTGGCCCAGGACGAGGGACTGGTCGTCTGGCCTAACGTCGGCCAGGCCGACGGCACCGACGGCGACCTGGTCTGCCTGGCGCCGCCGTTCGTGGTGACCGACGAGGAACTCGACGAGATGATCAACCGGTTCGGTCGGGCGCTCGACCGGACCCTGGCTACCCGAGGCTGACCGATGACGGCCACGATCGGCAAGATCACCTACACCACCGCCAACGTCGACATGGAGGCGTTCCACGCCGAGTTCGACCGGGCCCTCGAACGGGTCCGGGCCCGGACCGGCGCCCTCCATCCCCTCTTCATCGACGATCAGCCGATCTCCGCGCCTCGGAACGCACTCGTCGATCGGAGCCCGATCGACACCTCGCTCGTCCTCGGCACCTTTTCCGCGGCCGGGCCCGAGCACGTCGACCGCGCGGTCCGGTCGGCCGAGCGGGCCCAGGGGCCGTGGGATCGCCTCGGGTGGGGCGCCCGGGTGGCCATCCTCCGCCGGGCGGCGGAGCTGATCCGGGAACGGCGGTTCGACCTGGCCGCCCTGATGAGCCTCGAAGTCGGGAAGAACCGGATGGAGTCGATCGGCGACGCGGAGGAGGCCGCCGACCTGATCGACTACTACGCCAGCCAGATGGAGGACGCCAACGGGTTCGTGCGCCCGATGCACAACCTGACGCCGATCGAACGCAACACCGACGTCCAGCGGCCCTACGGCGTCTTTGCCTGCATCGCGCCGTTCAACTTTCCGCTCGCGCTGGCGGCCGGGATGTCGTCGGCCGCCCTGATCGCCGGGAACGCGGTGGTCTTCAAGCCGGCGGAGGACACCTGCTGGACCGGGCTCGAGCTCTATCGGATCTACCGGGATGCCGGCGTGCCCGCGGGAGTCTTCAACTTCCTGACCGGCCATCGCGACGACATCGGTGACGCCCTCTGGCAGCACCCCGGGGTCGACGGCGTCGTGTTCACCGGCTCGCGCGAAGTGGGGATGCGGATCTTCCACGGCCTGTCCGGCCGCTTCGTCAAACCATGCCTGATGGAACTGGGCGGCAAGAACGCCACCATCGTGATGCCGAGCGCCGACCTCGACGGCGCCGCCGAGGGGGTGATGCGGTCCGCGTTCGGGCTCCAGAACCAGAAATGCAGCGCCACCTCCCGCGTGTACGTGCACCGGGACGTACTGACGCCGTTCCTCGACCGTTTGCTGTCCCGGACCGCCGCCATCACCATCGGCGATCCGACCCGTCGCGATGTCTGGTTCGGTCCCGTCATCAACGAGCGGTCCGTGGCTCGATACCTCGGCGTCGTCGAGGAAGCCCGGAACACCGGCACGATCCTGACCGGCGGGAAGCGCCTTGCCGGGCCGGAGTTCGATCGCGGCTGGTACGTGGCGCCGACGATCGCGCGGCTGCCGCTGACCAGCCGGCTCTTCTTCGAGGAATTCTTCGTGCCGTTCCTGGCCGTGGGCGAGGTCGAATCTCTCGACCAGGCCGTGGCCGAAACCAATCTGGCCGAGTACGGACTGACGGCGGGTCTGTTCTCGACGCGGCAGGACGAGATCGATCGCTTCCTCGAGACGGTCGAGGCCGGGATCTGCTACGTCAACAAACGGTCGGGGGCCACCACCGGGGCCTGGCCGGGATCGCAGCCGTTCTGCGGCTGGAAGGGGAGCGGATCCACCGGCAAGGGCGGGTGCGGGCCCTACTATCTCCAGCAGTTCATGCGCGAGCAGAGCCGGACCATCATCACCGGCGGCTGAGCCAGGCGCCATTCGACCAGAGGGCGGGCGCGA
>JAEUJH010000867.1 GCA_016794825.1 Gemmatimonadota bacterium | reverse complement strand
CGTCGCGCAGGTCCGAGAACCCGCGTGCCGCCGACTCGAGCCAGAGCCGTTCCCGGGCCCGGAGCGCTCGCACCGCCGAGTCCGACTGGGCGGTGGCTTCGGCAATCTCGCGCTGCATGACGGTGGCAAACCGGCTTTCGGTCTCGTTCCACCCGGCCGGATCGGCACGTCCGAGCAGCGTCAGCCACGCCGCGCCGTCCTGACCGATCCACGACCGATCGTTGTCGACGTCATTCATGTTGGCGTTGAAGTAGTACCGGACGGTGCGCTGCATCATGACCGGGATCCACACCTCGGTCCGCCGCTCGACGCCGACGCCGGCGAACCCGGGGGCCGCCACCCCGATTACCGTAAACGACGCACCGTTCAGTCGGATCGTCCGCCCCACCACGTCACCGGCGGCGCCGAACCGCCTGGTCCAGAAATGGTGGCTCAGTACCGCCACCGGATGGCCATCGATGACCCGATCGTCGTCGGGGCCGATCAGTCGGCCAAGGGCCGGACGCACGCCCAGGGTGCCGAACCACTCGCCACTGACCAATTGTCCCGCGACCCGCTCCGGCGTTTGATCGACGGCCAGGTACATCCCCACCGTGGTGCCCATGGCTGCGAGCCGCGTGCCCGGCGGGAGGGCGGTCTGGTAGCGCTGGAACGCCGGCGCCGAGAAACGGGGCGTCCGTCCCTCCTCGGTACTGCGCTGCACATAGAAGAGTTCGTTCGGCCGATCGACGGGCAGCGGCCGAAGGAACAGGGCATCGGCCACGCTGAAGACGGCGGTGTTGGCGCCGATGCCGAGGGCCAGGGTGACGATGGCGGCGAGGGTAAAGCCGGGCGACTTCCGGAGCATCCGGAGCGCGTAGCGGGTGTCGACCACCAGGTCGTCGAGCCAGCGGGTGCCCCGGACGTCGCGGGCCGCCTCCTTGACCTGTTCCACTCCGCCGAGCGCGAGCCGCGCCTGGCGGCGGGCCTCGCGCGGATCGACGCCGGCGGCAATCAGGTCCCGGACGTGCTGTTCGAGGTGAAAGGCCAGCTCGGCGTCCAGCTCCCGCTCGAGTCGTCGTCGACCGAACCAGCGGCGGATCCACGCCATGTCGCGCTCCGGGGTCAGGTGGTGCCGAGTACCAGGGTCATCGTGGCCGCGAGGTCGCGCCAGCCGGCGATCTCGGCCTCGAGCTGACGGCGGCCCTTGGCCGTGAGGCGGTAGAACTTGGCTTCCCGGCCGGTGGCGGTCGGCATCCACTCGCCCTTGAGGAGGCCCCGGTTCTCGAGTCGGTGGAGCGCGGGGTAGAGCGAACCCTGGGGGACCCGAAACCGCTCGGCGGTGATCAGCCGGATTCGCTGCGCGACGGCGTAACCGTGGAGCGGCTCGGCCGAAACGGTCTTGAGGATGACCAGGTCGAGCATCCCCTGGAGTATGTCGGAGCGGCGTTCGTCGTGGCTCATACCAAGTCATTCTACCTATCGATAGGCAGCCTGTCTAGGCATTGGAGTACGACGGGGGCCCCGCCCGGGTTTCGCCGTGGCGGGCGGGGGGCCGAGGGAAGCCGCTTGGCGATCAGCGGCCCGGTGGCGAGCCGGCGGCGAGGAGGGTGGCCGGATCGAAGCGGCGGCCGTTCCGCATGACCCACGCGATCCGCCGGGTGTTGCGGATGTCGGCGAGCGGGTCGGCCGTGAGGAGGACCAGGTCGGCGCGCTTGCCGGGCTCGATGGTGCCGACCTGATCGAGGAGGTCGAGGCCGACGGCGCCGTTGCGGGTGGCCGCTCGGAGTACCTCTGTCGGCGAGAGCCCGGCCTGGACCAGGAGTTCGAGCTCGCGATGGAAGCTGGAACCCGGTGGCACCCAGGGGTTGTTCGCGTCGGTTCCGACGGTGATCGGGACGCCTCGGTCGTGGAGATGCTTGACGAACTGGAGGACCCTGGGCCAGGCTGCCTGGGCGCTATCGAAGTCCTGGGCCGTCCAGCCGGCGGAGAGCTGGAAATCCTTCCGCCAGTTGGCCAGCAGCTGGGGCGGCGCGAGGCGGAGGTCGGGCGATTCGGTGACGCTGGCGCGGTTCCCGAACGTCATCGCCTCGAACACCACCAGGGTCGGATCGTGCACGACCCGTCGTCGGATCAGGGCCGTCACCATCGAGTCGATTTCGGGCGACGCCAGGTCGGCGAACTCGAACCACTGGATCATGAAGCGACTGGTGCGGGTCATCTGGCGGCGCCAGGCGTCGCGAGCCGCGGGCCGGAGCAGCCGGGGCGACGAGGGCACCGCGTGCACGATGGCGTCGATGCCCAGGTCCGCGGCCTCGGTCCACGAGGTGGCGAAGAGATGCCCGATGACCTTCTTGCCGAGCCGGTGGGCCTCGTCGATGGCGGCCGCGATGACGGGCGGCGGGAGCGACACATACACCTTGATGTAGTCCACGCCGGCCGCCGCCTGGCGTCGGACCTCCGCCCGCGCCTCCGCCTCGGTCCGGACCGCCACGGTCAGGCCGGCAAATTCCTGGGCCTCGATCACCTCGCCGGCGGTCCGGATCCGGGGGCCGATCCGCTGGCCGCGTTCGATGCTGTCGCGCACGGCGACGGCGAACGGGGTGACGGCCCCGGGGTCGCGGATGGTGGTGACCCCGAAGGCCAGGAGGGCTCGGAGCGACGGGTCGATGGTGGTGGGATCGAGGTCCATCACCATCGAGGTGGCGGTTCGGTGCACCGG
>JAEUJH010000837.1 GCA_016794825.1 Gemmatimonadota bacterium | reverse complement strand
GCCACGGTCCACGCGGCCGATCAGCAGGCCTTCGCGCCGGCGCCGGACATCTCCAACCTGATCAACAGCCGGGCGCCGGGCGTCGTGGTGATTCCGGGTACCGGCCAGGTCGGCGCCGGTCCGCAGGTCCGGATCCGGGGCGTCAACAGCTTCAGTTTGAACGGCAACCCGCTGATCTACGTCGACGGGGCCCGCGTCAACAACGACGTGGCCCAGGGTATCTCGGTGCAGGGCTTCGGGTCGGGCATCGCGTCGCGGCTCAATGACATCGATCCGGACCAGATCGAGAGCATCGAGATCATCAAGGGCCCGGCGGCGGCCACGCTCTACGGTACCGAGGCCACCAACGGCGTCATCCAGATCATCACCAAGAAGGGCAAGGCGGGGCAGAAGCCGACCATCGCGGTGTCGATGCGCCAGGGGACCAACTGGTTCATGAATCCGGAGGGCCGGATCGTGCAGCCGATGAACCTGGTCAACACCACGACCGGCGCGGCCTGCGCGGCGGTGTCCGCCACCTGCGAACTCCGGAGCTGGAACCCGGTGGCCCAGGAGGATTCGCTCTTCGCCGCGGGCGTCACCGATCGGCCCCTGTTCAAGAATGGCTGGCTGATGGGCTACGGCGTGACCCTGAGCGGCGGCACCGAGGCGGTCCGGTATCACGTCGGGTCGAGCTTCGACGCCGACAACGGCATCGAGCCGACCAACGACATGCGGCGGCTCACCACCAACGCCAACCTCAACATCTCCGGCGGCGAGAAGTTCGACGTCAACGTGAGCTTGGGGATCGTCAAGAACAAGACGAACCAGGCCTTCGAGGCGGGCTCCGGCGGGATCTGGTTTTCCACCATTTTTGGCGATCCGGCGCTGGTGGCCACGCCGCGCCGCGGCTTCAACGGCGCGCCCCCCGAGTATCAGTGGGGCGCCCGCCAGGCCGTCATGTCGATCAACCGGTACACCGCCAGCGTCACGATCAACCACCGGCCGTTCAGCTGGCTGTCGCAGAAGCTGACCGTCGGGCTCGACCAGACCGACCAGGCGGCCGAGCAACTCAACCGCTATCTGCCGCCCGAGTGGGTCCAGTTCAATCCGGGTGGGGCCCTCGGCCTCAAGTTCAAGGGTCGCCGGACGGTCAACTACTCGACCTTCGACTACGCGGCCAACGCCCGGTTTACCCTGTCGGAGGCCATCAAGTCGACCACGTCGCTCGGCGCCCAGTACTATCGCCGCCGGACCGACGACATCCAGGCGCAGAAGGAGCAGTTCGTGGCGCCGGGCCTCGAGACGGTCCAGTCCGCGGCGGCCAACCCGTTTGCCTTCGAGGACTACTTCGAGAACGCCACGCTGGGCGTGTACGGACAGCAGCAGTTCGGCTGGAAGGACAAGTTCTACCTGACCGCCGCCCTCCGGGTCGACAACAACAGCGCCTTCGGTGACAACTTCGACCTGATCGCGTACCCCAAGGTCAGCGGCTCGTACATCGCCAAGGAGGGCGGCGAGGGCTTCCTGAACACCCTCAAGTTCCGGGCGGCCTACGGCCAGGCCGGGCAGCAGCCGGTGGCTTTTGCCGCGCTCCGCAGCTGGCGCGCGGTGACCGGCGGCGACGGCGCCGGCGCCCCGATTCCGGAGTTCGTCGGTAACCCCGACCTCAAGCCGGAACGGGCCAGCGAAATCGAGATCGGCGCCGACGGTGGGATGTTGAACGACCGGCTCGGCTTTGCCGTCACCGGGTTCTACAAGAAGACCAAGGACGCGATCCTGCTCCAGAACCTGGCTCCGTCGCTCGGGTTTGCCGGGACCCAGTTCGTCAACGTCGGCGCCATTCGGAACCGCGGCATCGAAATCGAGGTCTACGGTCGGCCGATCGAGACCCGCAACCTCAACCTCGACCTCCGGTTCTCGCTGGCCAACATCAAGAACAAGGTCCTCGACCTTGGCACCAACCCCGACGGGACGCCGCGGCTGACGCTCGGTGGTGGTCAGGCCACCGTCGGCAACCCGGTCAACGCGTACTACGCCCGCCGGGTGGTCGCGGCCACGTTGAACGGGACCGGGCCGACGGCCACGGTCAGCGGCGTGCTTTGCGACGACGGTGTGGGCGGGCCGGGCGTGGCGTGCGCCAGCGCGCCTCTCGTCCTGGTCGGCCAGTATGACCCGACCACCGAAGGGTCCTTCAGCGCCACGGCCACGATCAAGGGCCGGATCCGTCTGTATGGCCTGGT
>JAEUJH010000797.1 GCA_016794825.1 Gemmatimonadota bacterium | reverse complement strand
TTGATGGCGTACAGGTGCCGGTAGTACGGATCACGCCCCGGCTCCCGGCCCCCGGCCGTGAACCAGATCCGGCGGGCCCGCTCGTCGACCCGGATGATCTCGCGGACGACCCAGTCACCCGAGGTGATCGGCGCCTTGACGACCCCGCTGGCCGGATCGAGCAGATAGAGGTGGGCAAACCCGCTCCGCTGGGAGAACCAGATGACCTCCCGCTGGTCGCTGGTGACCCGGATGTTGGGACGCTGACCGATGGCGAGTGACGGCTCGACCATGGTCGGCCCGGCTTCCTCGGCCACCGTCCGGGTCGCCCCGGTGCGGCCGTCGATCTCCCGGAAGCGGAAGACCTTGCCGCCGCGGATCGGATCGAGATAGTACGCCCGGGTGCCGGCGGAGTCGGCCCACCACGCCTGCTGGAACGCGATCGACGCCTGATACGGGACCGCGACCGCCGGGGCCGCGACGTCGGTCCGCCGCCCGTCGGCCGCATCGAAGATGACCCAGGCGGCCACGCCCACCGAGTCACCCGGCATCGGCACCGCAAAGGCCCACGACTTCGGCCGCTGCCCGCTGGCGGTGACGGACTGCAGCAGGAACGTCTCCGGGACGCGGCGCTGATCGATCCGCTGCACCAGCAGTCGTTTCGAATCCGCCGTCCAGAGCACCACCGGCGGTTGCGGCCAACCCAGCCGCTGGGCCGACACCCACGCCGTGTTGCCCTCCAGCGTTCCCCCGTACTCGTGGCGGGCCACGCCGTCCGTGGTGAGCGCCCGTCGCTCCCCCGTGGCCGTGTTGCGGATCCAGAGGTTGTGCCGCTCCAGCGTCACCGCCCAGCGCCCGTCCGGCGACACCGCCTCTGACGGATTGGCCGGCTTGGCCGCGGCGATCGAGTCGCAGCGGTATTTCCCCAGATCGCAGCGCCAGGACTTGCCCCGCACGCCGACGACGACGGCGACGCGCTTGCCCTCCTCGCGCCATTCGAGCGACTCGAACGGTAGCGCGGACGGCGCCAGCGTGGTGTCGGCCACCCGCCCGAGTTCGGCGGCCAGTCGGACATGATCGAACGCGGGCCGCCGCACCCCGCGATCCGGATCGACGTAGATGAACTCCACCCCGGCCGGCGTCCGCACCCGGTACCAGAACCGATCCGATCCGGCAATCCAGCGCGGAGTGATCTTGTCGCGCAGGACCAGCGAATCGGCCCGGCGCGGCAGTCGCTGCTCGGCCCGGGCATAGGTCGCCACGGTGACTTGGGCGGAGGCCGGCGCTGCCGCGGCGGCCGTCAGAAGGAGGAGGGACAGTCGAGTCATCGGATCCTCGGAAAGGGCCTTGCCCGGCCACCGGGGGTTCCTCGACCCGCCACCGGTGGCGCGAGACACTCTTGCTGGATACAATAAGGGATACAATTCAATCTAACCGTCGCCACCCGGGAGTTGCCATGTTCCGTCCGTTCGCCGCCCTCGCTCTGGCCGGCGCCCTGGCCGCGCCGGCCGTCGCCCAGGACAAGCTCCATCGCGAAATGGACCGGATCGAGCCGCTGTCGGGCGGGATCCTCGGCGTCGCCGCGGTCCACCTCGAATCGGGGCGGTCGTTCTACCACAAGGCCGACGACCAGTACCCCCTGGCCAGCACCTACAAGGTCCCGATCGCCGTCGAGGCCCTGCTCCTGTCCCAGCAGGGCAAGCTCGACCTCGACCGGATGGTGCCGTGGGACACCACCGACCTCCACATCGGGAGCGAGGCGTTCCTGTTGTTCCGGAAGCCCGGCTTCGCGCTCTCGGTTCGCAACATGCTCGAGACGATGCTGATCCTGTCGGAGAACAACTCGACCGACTGGATGCTGAAGCTGGCCGGCGGAGGCGAGGCGGTGACGCGGAGATTGCGGGCCAGCGGCATCAACGACGTCCGGGTCGATCGTCCGACGGCCGAGATCATCGCCCACCCCTACGGCATCACCGATATCTGGAGCGCGGATGGGAAGTTCTCCCGGGCCAAATGGGAGTCACAGATGGACCGCCTGTCCAAGGCCCGGCGCGACTCGGCCGCCTACTACTACGCCCGCGACCCGCGCGACCACGGCAGCCCGCGGGGAATGGTCTCCCTGATGACCAAGATCTGGAAGGCCGAGATCCTCTCCAAGGAGAACTCCGCCTACCTGCTCGACATCATGTACCGCTGCGAAACCGGCGTCGGCCGCATCAAGGGCATGCTCCCGCCGGGCACCCGCGTGGCCCACAAGACGGGCACCTACCCCGGCACCACCAACGACGTCGGCATCATCGACCTGCCGGACGGGACCCACGTCGCCATCGCCGTCTACGTCAAGCAGTCCGCCAAGATCGGCGGCGCCGACCTCGAAGGCGCGATCGCCCAGGCCTCTCGCGCGGTCTACGACTATTTCCTCTACGCCGACTGAGTCCGGGGCCCCCGCCCCGGATCCGACGCCCGCCGCCAGCCCCCTTCCGGTCAGCTGGCGGTGGGCGGAACACCTGGGAACCGGCCTCACGGTCGGGTATCTGGTCATGATCGGGATCGGGATGCTGCACACCTTCGTGCGGTTTCAGCGATTCGGGATCAACATCCTCGAGTTTGCCGAGCCGAGCGATTTCCTCCTGGCCCCGGTCCGCGACCCGCTCGTCATTCTGGCCACCATCATCCCGATCCTTCTGATTCTCTGGTACCTGACCACGGTCCAGCGGGTGGCCGATCGAGCCTACAAACGGCGCCGCGCGGCCGGCGTACCGGTGGCGTGGTGGGAAACGAAGGAAGAGAACCAGGCGCGGATGCGTCGCAGGATGGAGCCGCTGCGATACCTGGCCATGCTGGTGTGGGTGGTCACCGGCGCCCTGACCTATCAACTCATCGCCGCCCGACGGGTCATGCTCGGCGACGCCGCGCGCGTCACCCTCGAAACGACGGCCGGTACCGTCGAGGCCGGCACCGACCGGCGGCCCGTGATGCTGATCGGCACGACCTCCCGCTTCGTCTTCCTGTTCCGGACCGAGGACTGGCGGACGGTGATCTACCCCACCGAAAACGTCCTCCGGATCACGCCCGCCAGGCTGGCCCGTGGAACCCGCCGGGTCCGTTCCGAGTTCATCCGCCTCATGGACTCGACGCCGGCCCCGCGCTGATCGCCTGAAGCCGATCGTCTGAAAACGACGAGGGCGGACCCGAAGGCCCGCCCTCGCATCCTGCCTCGTTCGAACCCCGATCAATGGAACTGGGCGGTCTCGGTCGAACCGGCCAGCGCCGTGGTCGACGAGCACCCGCCGCTCACCACCTGCGCCACCTCGTCGAAGTACCCGGTTCCGACTTCCCGCTGATGCCGGGTGGCGGTGTACCCATTGGCCTCCGAGGCAAACTCCGCCCGCTGCAGCTCGGCGTAGGCCGCCATCCCGCGGGCCGCGTACCCCCGGGCCAGTTCGAACATGCCGTGGTTCAGGGCATGGAACCCGGCCAGGGTGACGAACTGGAAC
>JAEUJH010000776.1 GCA_016794825.1 Gemmatimonadota bacterium | reverse complement strand
ACCCCGGCGACTTGAGCAGTTGCCGGAACGCGAATCGAATGGTGGTCACGGGGTTCCTCTCGAACCGATCACTCGGCCCGAAGCGCGTCGACGGGATCGACCCGGGTGGCGCGGCGGGCGGGAAGGTAGGCAGCGGCGAGGGCCACGAGCGCCAGCCCCGCCGGCACGGCGATGAACACGACGGGATCCGGAGCGGTCAGGCCGAAGATGGCCGAGCGCAGCACCCGGGTGGCCCCGAGAGCCAGCGGAAACCCGATGACGACGGCGACCAGCACGAGCCGGAGCGCGCGACCCAGGACCAGGCGGACCAGATCGCCCGGAATGGCACCCAGAGCCAGGCGGATCCCGAGTTCCCGGGTCCGGCGGGCCACCAGATAGGCCAGGACGCTGTAGAGACCGAACGCGGCCAGGAAGAGCGCCAGTGCGCCCAGGGTACCCATGACCGCCGTCATGAACCGCACCGGCGCGAGCGACGTGGCCAGGTAGCGCTCGCCGGTCATGAGGTTCTCGACCGGCTGGTCGGGATCGAGGCTCGTCACCAGCGAACGCACCGCGGGGGCCAGCGCGTCCGGATCGGCGGCGGCGCGGAGATCGATCGTGATCGGCCGTCCGGGCCGCTGGGCAAAGGCGGTGTAGATCAGGGCCACGGGCCGCCGACCGATGTTGTTGATCACGTCGCCCGCGACACCGACTACCGTGAACTCGCGCGAGCCGGGACCCGCGTCGAGCCGGAACCGGCGCCCGATCGGCTCCACCCCGGGCCACAGCCGGGCGGCCGCGGCTTCGCCGACCACGGCGACCGCGGGGGTGGCCGGGCCGTCGGTGGCCTCGATGCCGCGGCCCCGGAGGATCCGCACGCCCTTGGCGCCGAAGTACCCGGGCGTCACCGCCAGACCAAACCGAGGGGCGCGGTCCATCGGCAGGGGCTCGGTGGCACCCTCGAGGAACACGCGGCTGCCGGTCCCGACGAAGGAACCGAGGAACTCGCTGGACGAGACCGCGGCCCGATCGACCCCGGGGGCCCGACCCAGGCGCTCCGCCAACTCGAGGCCGAAGGTCCGGACCTGCGCGGTGTCGGCGTACCGCGCCTCGATCAACTGCACGTCGCCCCGGAGGGTGTTCCGATAGTCGACGCCGAGGTCGTTGGTGTTGCTGAGGGCCAGGAACGACTTCACCACGAGCCCGGTGCCGGTCAGGAGCGCCACCGCCAGACTGACCTGAGCGACGACCAACCCGCCCCGAAGCCGACCCTCCGCCCGATTCGACGAGGCGGCGAGCGCGCCGGCCTTGAGCGCGGTCTGCACGTCGGTGCGACCGGCGTCGAGCGCCGGCACCAATCCGAAGAGCACGCCAGTGACGGCCGCGAGCGCTCCGGCAAACGCAAAGACCCGCCAGTCGAACGAGAGATCGATCCAGACCGGAATCTCGGTCCCGATTACCGCCACGATCGCGCGGACCACCCAGAGCCCGACGACCAGCCCGAGGGCCCCGCCGACGATCGACACGACCAGGCTCTCGGCCAGGTGGGCCCGGATCAGGTCGGCGCGACTGGCACCGAGGGCCGCGCGGACCGCGGTTTCCCGGCGGCGGGCCGCCCCGCGGGCCAGCATCAGGTTGGCCAGGTTGGCGCAGGTGATGAGGAGCACGAACCCGGCGGCCGCCAGTCCGAGCGCGACGCCCGCGTTGGCGCCGGTGTCGGCCAGCGGCCGCTCG
>JAEUJH010000775.1 GCA_016794825.1 Gemmatimonadota bacterium | reverse complement strand
GGTCGGCGGCCCGTGGCCCTGATCTACACCGCCTTTGCCCAGCGGCCCGGACGGCCGATCACGATCGATCTCCGCGCCGCCGCCGATCCGGACGCGCTGGCCCCCGCGGTGCGTTCGCTGGTGACGAGCCTCGATCCCGATCAGCCGGTCGAGAACCTCATGACCGGCGAGCGCTACCTGGCCACCTCGCTCGCGCCGGTGCGGTTCATGACGGCGGTCATGGGAACCCTGGGCGCGCTGGCGCTCTTCCTGGCCGCGTTCGGTCTCTACAGCGTCTTGGCCTACCTGGTGGCCCGCCGGACCCGGGAACTCGGGATCCGCCTGGCCCTGGGCGCCATCCCGGGCGATCTGGTCCGCCTGGTCCTGGGTCGCGCGCTCCGGCTCGTGCTGGTCGCCGTCGTCATCGGGTTTCCGCTGGCTCTCGGGGCCACCCGGGTGCTGCGCTCGGCCATCTTCGGCCTGACCGCGCCGGATCCCGTCGTGTTCATCGCCGTGCCGGCCGGGCTGGCGCTCGTGGCCCTCGCCGCCGCCTACCTTCCCGCCCGCCGCGCCACCCGGGTCGATCCCGTCGACGCGCTTCGGGCCGAGTGATCGGTTCGAGAGGAACCCCGTGACCACCATTCGATTCGCGTTCCGGCAACTGCTCAAGTCGCCGGGGTTCACGTTGGTCGCCCTCCTCACGCTGGGACTGGGGATCGGGGTCAACGCCGGCCTGTTCAGCGTTGTCAACGCGATCCTCTTCCGGCCGACCGGGTTCCACGATCCGGCCACGCTGGTCGACGTGTACCAGACCAGCCCCGGCTTCCGGTACTCGACCACGTCGTACCAGGACTACGTCGACCTCCGGGATCAGAACGAGGTCTTCAGCGGCCTCGCGCTCTATCAGCTGAACAGTTTCGGGTTCTCCCGCGGCGATGCCACCCAGACCGTCTGGTCCGAGGTCGTGAGCGGCAACTACTTCTCGGTCCTCGGCGTCCGGGCCGCGCTGGGGCAGACCTTCGACCCCGCCCGGCACGACGTCCTGGGCGCGCCGCCGGTCGTGGTCCTGAGTGACGGGTTCTGGCGCCGCGAGTTTGCCGCCGATCCTGGTGTCATCGGGACGACCGTGCGGCTCAATGGCGTTCCCTTCGAGGTCATCGGGGTCGCGGATCAGTCGTTCCGCGGCATGGTCCGGGGATTGGTGACCGGCGTCTGGATCCCCGCGGCGGCCAGTCGGGTGGTCTTTCCGAACGGCTCGTTCCTGACCGACCGCTCCAATCACGGCTCGTTCATGCGGGGACGGCTCAAGCCGGGCGTCACGGCCGACCAGGCGGCGGCCAATGTCGCCACGGTGGGACGGCGGCTGGCGGAACTGTATCCGGTGACCAACGCGGGGCGGGAGTTCGTATCGGTCCGGACCGAGAACGTCACCCTCAATCCGTCGGTCGACGGGGCGGTGGCGGGCGCGTCCCTGGCCCTGGTGGCGATCCCGGCCCTGGTCCTCCTCATCGCCTGCGCCAATCTGGCCACCCTGTTCCTGACCCGGGCGGCCGGCCGGCGCCGCGAAATCGCCGTCCGGCTCGCGTTAGGCGCGTCGCGGGGCCAGGTCATCCGCCAGCTCCTGGCGGAGAGCCTCCTCCTCTCGGTGGCTGGCGGCCTGGTCGGCCTCCTGATCTGCGCCTGGCTCGCCACGGTGCTGGTCCGGTTCCAGCCGCCGATTCCGGTCCCGCTCAGCCTCGACGTCGCCATCGACTGGCGGGTGATCGGGTTCACCGCCGCAATCGCGATCGGGACCGGGCTGTTCTTCGGGCTGGCCCCGGCCCTCAAGGCCTCGCGGCCCGAGCTGGCGACCGACCTCCGCGAGGGAAGCCGCGGCAGCGCCGCCCGGTCGCGGGGCCGCTCGGTACTGGTGGCCGTGCAGCTGGCGGTGTCGGTGGTGCTGCTCGTCGGCGCCGCGCTGCTGGTCCGCAGCCTCGGCGGGGCGGCCTCGATCGATCTCGGCTTCGATCCGGCCGGGGCCGCGACGGTCACCTTCGATCCGCTCCAGCGGGGCTACGACGGTCCTCGCTCGCTCGAACTGATGGACCGGCTGGTGACGCGGGTGCGGGCCCTGCCCGGCGTCACCGCGGTGTCCACCACCACCCGGCCGCCCCTCAATCTCAACGTCAACTCCAACGAGATCATGGCCGAGGGCCGGGAGTCGGCCAACGGCCAGTATCCCGAGATTCAGCGGGCCGTGGTCGGCCCCGACTACATCGCCGCGATCGGCGGCCGGATCGTGGCGGGCCGGGACTTTACCGACCGCGACCGTCCGGATCAGCCCCCGGTGGTGCTGATCAACGAGGCGGCCGCCAAGCTGCTCTGGCCCGAGGGCTCCGCGCTCGGTCGCCGGCTCGCCAATCGCGGCCTCACGGGCAGCGGGACCTGGCGCGAAGTGGTCGGCATCGTCCGCGACGTCAAGGTCGTGTCGGTCGGCGAACGTCCCACTCCCCAGATCTTCTATCCGGTCCGGCAGTGGCTCGACTTCCCGGTGACGGTCATTGCCCGCACCACCGGGAGCCCGATCGCCACCGCCGCCTCGATCCGGGCCGTCCTCAAGGAACTCGATCGCGACATGCCGGTGATGAGCGTCGGCGCGCTCGACGATCAGGTGGCCACCGCGCTCTTCCCGATGCGGTTTGCGGCCATTCTCCTCGTCGTCCTCGGGCTCGCGGGGCTCGCCATCGCGGCCATCGGCCTCTACGGGATCATTGCCCAGGGCGTGGCGGCCCGGACCCGGGAACTCGGGATCCGGATCGCGCTCGGCGCCGAGCCGGGCGCCGTCCGCCGGATGGTGCTGATCGACGGCCTGCGCCTCGCGGCCGTCGGACTCGGCGCTGGTCTGGTGCTGGCCGCCCTCGGGAGCCGGTTCCTGGTCACCTGGCTCTACGGGATCAGCGCCCACGACCCGCTCGCGTTCGTGGCCGGTCCGGGCGTTCTGCTGCTGGTCGCCACCGCGGCGTGCCTGATTCCGGCGCGCCGCGCCACGCGGGTCGATCCGGTCAACGCGCTCCGGGCCGAGTAGTCAGTGGTCATTGCCCCTAACGCCGACTAGAGGAGGCGTTCCATGCGCGACCTGCGATTGGCCGTTCGAGGCCTGCTTCGTTCCCCCGGCTTCACGGCCGTAGTGGTGTTGTCGCTCGGTCTCGGGATCGGGGCGGCGACCACCGCGTATCACTGGATCGACTCCTTCGTCCTCCATCCGCTGCCCGCCGTGGCCGAGTCCGATCGGCTCGTCTCGGTCTTTACGCGCGGGCCCGGCGGGGCCGAGTGGTCGCTGTCCTATCCGCGTTTCCGGCAGTGGCGGGAGGCCGCCGCGGGCCGGGTGGACGTGGCGCTGTTCCGGGCCGAGGCCCTCAGCCTGCGGACCGAAGGCACGGCGCCCGAGCGGATCTGGGGCGACATGGTGTCCGGCAACTATTTCGATCTGCTGGGCGTCCGCGCCACCTCGGGGCGGACCCTGACGCTCGAGGACGAGCGGCAGGCGGCCCAGGTCGTCGTCCTCTCGGAACGGTACTGGGCTCGCCGCTTCGAGCGCGATCCGGGAGTGGTCGGTCGGCAGGTGATGATCAACGGCAACGGCTTCACCGTCGTCGGCATCGGTCCCGCCAAGTTCGGCGGCGCGATGGCCGGCGTGGCGTTCGATGCCTGGGTGCCGGTCACCACCCGGCCGGTGCTCGATCCCGGCAACACCTCGCTCACCGAAGATGGCTGGCAGTGGCTCGAGGGCCTGGCCCGGCCGGC
>JAEUJH010000091.1 GCA_016794825.1 Gemmatimonadota bacterium | reverse complement strand
ACCAGGATCCGGATCCCGTCGGCGGTGTCCGGGGACACCGCCTCGAGGGTCCACGGCGCGGCGGGCGGAGCGGGGGTGCCGGCGGGCGAGCCGCCGGGCGTGTCGGGAGCGCACGCGGCAAGCGCGGCGGCAACGAGCAGGTATGGGCGCATGGCGGGACGTTAGCGCCTAACGTCGACCCGCCGCGACTCGCGCCCGTCACGGCCGGCGCTGGACCCTGATCGGCTCGGCGCCCCACGGACACCAGATCGCGGACTCGGCGTCGCGCCGCCCGGTCGCCAGCTCGATGAAATCGTCGACCGCCGTCGGGGTCTTCATCGGCCGCCCGTCGCACACTTCCGTGGCCAGGTCGTCGAGCCGGACCGACTCGGGCACGAACCGGAACGGGAATCGGGGGTCGATGCCGGCGCCGCGGCGGATCGGACCGACCGGCATCCGGGGCCCGGTTCCGGTCGCCACCCGGTTCTCGGCCCGCTGGATGGTGGCGGAGTCGAGGACCAGGACGTCCATCGTGTCGCCCGAGGCGGAGAAGGCGAAGGTGACCACCGCGCCACCGGCCGGCAGTCCGGAGGGATCGGTTCCGCAGCTCAGGGCCACGAGGGCCAGCAGGATCAGGAAGGGGCGTCGCATCGTCAACCTCCAGCGGGGGACTAGGACCGTTCTCGTCACCGTCAGAACCGCGATCCGCCCAGCGTCACGTCGGCGTGCGACCAGGCGCGCTGGAACCGGCGGGTGACCTCGGCCGCCGCCGCCGTGCGGTTCTGCCGCCGGAGCGCCTCGGCCAGGCCGAAGAGCGACCACCCGTTCTCGGGGAATCGGGCCAGGTCCTCGCGGTAGACCCGCTCGGCGTCGGCCGCCCGGCCGATGGCGAGGTAGACCTTGCCGAGCGAATGGCGGACCGGGTAATACCAGGTCGGCGGTTCGGTGTAGGGGAGCTGATCCTCGAGCACCGCCGCCGCCCGGAAGAGCCGGAGCGCTTCCTGGAAGGCCCGGCGCCGATAGGCGATCTCGCCGGCGAGCGAATTCTCGGCGATCTCGAGCGCCACCCGGTTCTCGTTAGGCGGATGCCGCGCCGCCACCCGGGTCACCGAGTCGAGCGCGGCCCGGCTCTCGGCCCACCGCCGCTTGGCGGCGAAGGCCATGCCCCGGGCGTAGTAGGCCATCCCGGTCGTGAACCGGCGGGATGGATCGGGGAGGTCCTCCGCCAGGATCTGGTCCCAGCGCCCGAAGGTCACCAGGGTCAGGTATCCGATCGGGGTGATCGCGTCGACCCACGAGTACTGGGCCGCCACCGCGGGGTCGACCGCGTCGGCCGCCCGGAACGCGTGCTCGATGGCCAATTGGCTCGACCCCATCATCGCCGCGGCGAACGCCAGGAAATGGTGATTGTGGGGGAAATAGCCCGAGGCGTAGATCCCCCGCCGCTGGGCCGCCGGCCCCTCGAGATACGACCGATCGGCGTGGACCGCGTGCCGATTGGCCTCGATGGCGTCCGCGTACCGACCGACCCGGATGTAGATGTGCGCCGGCATGTGGACCAGATGGCCGGCGCCCGGCATCAGCGCCGCGAGCCGCTCGGCGCACGGGACGGCCCGCGCCGGTTCCCGGGCCTCGACGGCGTGGATATAGAGGTGACAGGCCCCCGGATGGTTCGGGTTGGTCGCGACGACCCGTTCGAGTTGGCTCAGCAGCCCGGGGGTGGCGGGTCTCGGGGTGCCATCGGTGTTCCAGTAGTTCCACGGACTCAGGTTCATCACGGCGTCCGCCTGGAGGGTCGCGGCCTCGAGGTCGGTCGGCGCGGCGGCGGCCACCTGAGTCATCGCCGTGGCGTACGCGCTGTCGAGCGGGGCCCGGTCGGCCGCCGCGTCGCGATCGTAGCGGGCGGCCAGGGCCTCGATCAGCCGCCGCTCACTTTCGGGAAGCCGGGCGGCCAGGGCGCGGGCCCGGCCGATGGCGGCCCAGGCGGTGTCGGCGCCGTCCGGGGTCATCGGGGCGTTGATGTTGGGGCCTGACGCGAGCGCCACGCCCCAGGCGCACATGCCGCACCCGGGATCGAGCCGCTCGCCCTCCCGGAACGACCGGACGGCCTCGGCGTGGTTGAAGGCCCAATGGAGCCGGAGGCCCTGGTCGAAATAACGTTGGGCCTCCGCTGTGGCGGTGACGCGGTAGCCATGGTCGCCGAGGTTGCCGAGGAGCGGAATCGCGGCCCGCTTCGGGGCAATGGGATCGGGCCCCGGGCCGGTCTGGGGGTGGCCGAGACTCCCGAGCGCGGCCACCGCGGCAAAGGCAAGAGCAGGCGTGCGAGGCATCACGAGGTCCTCCCTGGGGTTCCGGCCCGCCGTCGCGCCCCGCGCGTTGGTCGGGCCCTGTCGCTGCCGGTATATTGCGCCGAAACCCGCCGCATCCCGACAGAGGTCACGGCATGAGTGGCGAACCCGGCCAGGTAACCCGTCTTCTCGCCCGCGTCAGCGGTGGCGACGATGCCGCCCTGGACGAGCTGTTCCCGCTGGTGTACGGCCAGTTGCGCGACGCCGCCGACCGGGCGCTCCGCCTCGAGCGTCCCGGTCACACCCTCCAGCCCACCGCCCTGGTCCACGAGGCCTACCTCAAGTTGATCGGCGGCACGGGGTTGCCCTCCCGCGACCGGGTCCATTTCCTGGCCTTGGCCGCCCGGGCCATGCGGCAGATCCTGGTCGACCACGCCCGGCGCCGTCGGGCCCGGAAGCGGGGCGATGGCCGGGGACCGGTCACCCTCGATCACGAGATCGCCGATCGCGGCCTGGCCTTCGACGAAGTCCTGGCTCTCGACGATGCCCTCGACCGGTTGTCGGGTCAGAACCCTCGCTTACGCAAAGTGGTGGAGCTCAAGTTCTTCGGCGGGCTCGGCGAGGACGACATTGCGGCGGCCCTGGGCGTGACGACCCGGACCGTGCAGCGCGATTGGGCCCGGGCGCGGGCCTGGCTGTATCGAGAGGTCTATGACGGTCGAGAGCGGACGACGAATGAGTAGCCTTGTCCCCGGCGATCGATCCCGGCCCGAATGGGCCCGGATCGAGTCGCTGTTCGACGAGGCATCCGAACGGCCGCCCGGCGAACGGGCGGACTGGGTCCGCGCCGTCGAGCCGAACCCGCTGGTCGTGGCCGAAGTGCTGAGCCTGCTCGCGGCCGCCGATCGGACCGGGATTCTCGACGTGCCGCTCGCGCTCAATCCCGACGAGGCGGCGGGGCGGATCCAGGCCCGGCTCGAAGCCAGCTTGAAAGGTCGATACCGGATCGAGCGGGTGCTCGGGCAGGGCGGGATGGCCACCGTCTTCCTGGCCCGGGAGTGCAAGCACGACCGCACCGTGGTGCTCAAGGTGCTGCGCCCGGAGGTGGCCCGGTGGGTCGGGGCCGAGCGGTTCGAGGCCGAGATCCAGATCCTGGCCCGGCTGTCCCATCCCCACATCGTGGGCCTGATCGACTCCGGCGAGGTCGACGGGCTGCTCTACTACGTCATGCCGTATCTCGGCGGCGAGACCCTGCGGGATCGGCTTGCCGCCGGGCCGCTCGACCGCGCCGCGGCGCTTCCCCTGCTGCGCGACATCGCCGAAGCGCTCGGCCATGCCCACGCCTTCGGATTGGTGCATCGCGACCTCAAGCCCGACAACGTCCTGGTGGTGGGCGGGCACGCGTTCCTGATGGACTTCGGCGTGGCCAAGCTGACCGCCGACGCCGGGACCAGCACCGATACCCTGGAAGGGATGGCGATCGGCACGCCGGGGTACATGGCGCCGGAACAGGCCGCTGGCGACCCCGTCGACGCCCGGACCGACGTCTACACCTGGGGCGTGGTGGCCCGGGAAACGTTAGGCGGCGCCGCCGGGCCCCTCGGCCCGCTGATCGAACGAACGCTGGCGCTCCGGCCCGCCGACCGGCCGGGGTCGGGCGCCGCGCTGCTGGCCGAGTTCGACCGGGCGGTGGTGGCCCCGAGGCGGAAGGCCCTGGTGCGCCGCCGGCTGATCGGGGCCGGCCTGGTCGTGGTGGCGGGAGCGGCGGGGTACCTCCTGAGCCAGCCCCGGTTGCCGCGGCTCGAACGGGTGCCCGGCTCGGTGGTGGTGGCCCCGCTCCGCAACGAGACCGGCGATTCGACCCTCACGATGTGGGGCCGGCTCGCGGGCGACTGGCTGACCCAGGGTCTCCAGTCCACCGGTCGGGCGCCGGTGGTGCCGTGGCCAGTGGCGCTCGAGGCGTCGACCCGGGTGGCGAGCGCCGGAGCGAACGGGGTCTCGCCGCTGGCGGAAGAAACCGGCGCGGGCACCGTCGTGAGCGGCGCCTATTATCGGATCGGCGATCAGGTCCGGTTTCAGGTCGAGTTCATCGACGCCGTCACCGGCGCCTCGCTTGCCGCGGTCCCGGCCGTCGACGTGGCCGTCGACTCGATGGATCGCGGAGTCCAGGCGCTCCGCGACCGGGTCATGGGGGTCCTGGCGGTTCGCACCGATCAGCGCCTTACCGGCGTGATGGGGCCGGCCGACCGGCCGCCCACCTGGGAAGCCTATCGGATCTTCGAGCGCGGTCTCGAGGCCTACATCCGCCAGGAATACCGCGAGGCGTCGAAGGCAATGGTCGACGCCTGGAACCGTGACACCACGTTCGTCCCGGCGCTGATCTACGCCAGTCGGGCCCTCTGGAACACCGGCGAGCGCGACCGGGTCGACTCGCTGGTCGGCGCCATCCGGGCGCGGCGGGTGGCGCTGAGCCGCTACCACGACCTCCAGGTCCGCTATCTCGAAAAAGTGCTGGTGGGTGACGGGGTCGGCGCCCTCGCGGCGATCCGCGAGGCGGCGGCGGTGGCCCCCGGCGGGCGGACCGGCTACAACGTCGCGCTGGCCGCGCTGGCGGTCGGCCGGGCCGACGAAGCGGTGGCCGAACTGCGGCGGCTCGATCCCGATCGGGCCGGCCTCAAGGGCTGGGCGCCGTACTGGTATTCCCTCTCGCACGGCCTCCACCTGCTTGGCCAGGAAGCCGACGAAGCCGCCGCGACTCGCGAGCTGCGGCGCCGGCATCCCGACAGCCGGGCGGGTTGGGTTCACCAGGTTCGCGTGTTTGCCGCCATCGGCCAGGTCGGCCAGGTCGACTCCCTGCTGGCGGAGGCCAGCGCGCTTCCGCCGGACACGTATTGGTCGCAGGGCGCGATGATGGTGACGGCCGGCGAGGAACTCGAGGCCCACGGACACCGCGGCGGCGCGATTTACCTCCATCGCGCGGTCGACTGGCTGGCCAATCAGCTGGCGCGCGACCCCCATCACCGCGCGCACCGGTTCTGGATGGGGGCGGCACAGTACGATCTCCGTGCCTACGAGGATGCCGAGCCGTACTTCGAGTCGCTCGTGGCGGATTATCCGGACGAGTTGCTGTTCCGGGCCACCCTGGCGCTGATCGCGGCCCACCGGGGCGACACCACGCTGGCCCGCCGCCGGCTCGGCGACCCGCCCCGGTACAGCCGGGGCGAGTACCTCACCTTCCAGGCTCGCCTGGCCACCAT
>JAEUJH010000700.1 GCA_016794825.1 Gemmatimonadota bacterium | reverse complement strand
CGGCGTCGTTCGCGATGGTGGCGCTACCCGGCCGACTGCGCCAGGTCGGCGCGCGCGCGATCCTCGCGCTGATCGCTTTGCAAGCGCTGGTCTTCCTCCTTGGATGGCAGGGCAACTGGCTCGTGCCGGTGCTCGAGGCCCTGACGGACCGGTTCGGGCCGCTGGGAATTCTCGGGGGCCGCTGGATGCTGATCGATGTTTAGCCTGGTCGTGACACTCACGCTGCTCCAATCCGTCGCCGGAGCGGCCGACTCGGCCCGGCAGGTAGTAGACCGGTTGGCGGCGATGCTGCCGGCGCCCTCTGATGTGAGGACAGCGCTCGATTCCTTGGCTCGAGAGGCCCGAGCCGCTCGCGCGGCGAGCGAGGCGGCCGGCGCCAAGCTCACCGACACACTCGTCAACGGTCCTGTGACGCTCCTGACGACTCGGGTCGAACGGCAGGCGTTCGCGGGAGTCCTGTCGGAGGCATCGCGGGCGTGGTCGGGCCTGTTCGCGGGTCCGGCGCCCGAGGTGTGGCTCGAGGTCCGAGGCGGAGCGTGGAGTCCGGCGCGGACGCTGGTGGGGCGTTATCGGGCCGACACGGTGTTCCGCGCCGCCACCCACCTTGGCGTCCGGCTTCGGGGCCCCGACCCCGAGTCGTTCGCCCGCCGAGCGGCGGGCGACGTACTCGGCCAGCTCTTGCTCGATCGAGCCGATCCCAGCTTACGCGACTGGCTCGTCGTCGGGCCGACCCCGATCGGCCAGCCGGCCGGCACGGACGAACTCTCCTACCAGCTGGCCACCTCCGTCGCCCCGGCGACCACCGCCTGTCGCGATGGCGATCGTTCCCGCTGCCCGGCGGCGTTCGGCCTCGACGGTGGGATCACGAAGGAATTGTCCCTGGCGGCCCGAGGTGCTCTGGTTCGCGAGGCGCTCGACGTCGGCGGGCCGGGAGCCTGGGAACGCCTCCTCGCCCAACCGGACCGCTCGTTGAGCGACCGGCTCGCGGCGGCGGCCGGTCGGCCGCCGGAGGTCCTGATCGATCGGCTGATGGCGCGGGCACGGGCCGATCGGAGCGGCGGCCCGGGGGCCGACCCGCTCCGGTGGTGGGTGGCCGCGGGGTGGCTGGCGCTCGCGTTAGGCATGGTCGTGGGCGGCGGGATCCGACGATGAGACGAGCGACGATTCTCCTGGGGCTGGTCGTGGCTGGCTGCGGCGGCGGCGAGCCGTCGCGGTGGGCTCGAGCCACTCGGATCAATGCCGAACGGCAGGACCTGTTCGAGGCAGCCACGCTGCGGGACGCCCTGACCGCGTTACCTGCGGCGGTGACCGCGGCGCCGAACGAGCCGGTGGCGGTCGTCGACCTGGCACTCGCCGATTCGATGACCCGGGCCGAGGTAGCGGCCATCGCCCGGCGCCTGTGGACCCGGGCGGCCGGCGGTTCCGCGGAGCGGGTGGTGATCCTCGGGTATCGGCCGGCGATCGAGCCACCGGGGCCGGATCACCGCTGGCGGGCATTTCGGGGCGCGGTTCTTCCCGGCGTCGTGGATCCGCACACCTGCGTGGTGCTGGTGCCGAGCGACGATCGGCGGATGACGGCGGGGCAGTCCCGTCTGTTGCGAACGACGATCGAGGAATACCTGGCGCCGTGCGTGTTCCGGGCCCGTTTCGGCCCGCCAGGATCCGCGATTGCCAACTGGCTTCGAGCCACCGGGCATCGGGGGGTGCGGTCGCTCGACTGGCTGCTCCGGCCGACGGCCAGCCTGCCCGAGGACTTCTGGTGGTTTGCTGGGTTCGGCGGCGAGTCGGACGAGTCTTGGGGCCGGATCCTGCCGTTCGTGGCGCTGGCGGCCGGGGCGGACGGGCGGATCCCGCCCTACTACCTCGGCCGGGACGCGGTGGGCTGCCTGGCGGGTCGAGCCCCGGATTGCGTCGCCCTGATCACCGACTCGATCGGCGTTCGCCCTCCTGGCCCGGCGCGACGGATCGCGGGACTGGCCCCGTTCGGCGACGGTGGCTGGACCGGTTTCCAATCGGGTTCGCTTGGGCCCGCGCGGTGGATATCGGAGCTCATACGCCAGGGTGGGGAAGAGCGCTTCCGAGCCTTGTGGCGGGCGGACGGAGAGTTGGCGACCGCCTTCGAGCGCGTCTATCGAGAGCCGCTCGGGTCCGCGGTCGCGACCTGGGCCCGCCATGACTGGGAGGGCAGGGTCGGAGAGCCGCCCGTTCGCCTCGGCGCGAGCCTGGATCCGGTCGTGGCGTTGGCGACCGCTTGCTGGACGGGGTTGTTCGTTGCGCTCGCCGTCGTCGGCGCGCGGCGGCGTTCGCTCCGCCCCTGAAACCCGTTTCCTTTTGTCGGACCTGCATTTAGGTTCATCGGCTCGAAGTCGGTCGTCTCCTGTCCACCTTCGTCTCCGGTGAGCCAGCCCCGATGCCGTTCACCACGTCCCTTACCGACGTCGCCGCCGAGTCATACGCTGGACCCCTGCTGATCGCCCTGGTGGCTCAGGGGCCGCTGCCCGGTTCGTTGGCCGGGCTCGACGCCCGG
>JAEUJH010000551.1 GCA_016794825.1 Gemmatimonadota bacterium | reverse complement strand
GCGGTGCCGGGGCGGTGCAGGCGGTGGCCGCGACGATGGCGGCGACGAGGGAGATTCGCATCCTGGAAGCTACCTCACCGGCCCGGGATCCCGGTGGTCCAACTCTGCGCCAGCCGGCTACGGCCGGCGGCGGCATGGCGTTTCCCAGGACCGTTCCTTAAGCTTGGTCCGCGTCGAAACGGAGCCATCATGAAGCGCGCTCACATTCCCCGAATCCTCGCGATCGCGATCGCGGCGACGATCTCCGGCAGTCGCCTCGCCGCGCAGGCCGCCGCCGGCCTCCCAGCCGATCTCTTCCTCAAGCCGTCCGGCCCTCACGCGGTTGGGGTGTACGACTGGCTCTGGGTCGACAGCAGCCGCGCCGAGCGCCTGACCCGGGATCCCAGCGACAAACGTCACCTCCCGGTGCAGGTATGGTATCCCGCGGAGCCGGTCCCGGACGCGCAGCCGGCGCGCTACATCCGGACCCCGGCCGAGTTCGGTCCCGCGTCCACGTTCAAACCGTGGGAACATGTCACGACCCACGCGGTGGATGGCGCCCCGCTGGCCGCCGGCGGCCGCAAATACCCCGTGCTCGTCTACAGCCACGGCGCCGGGTGGACCCGCTTCAGTGCCACCTTCCTGACCGAGCTGCTGGCCAGTCACGGCTACGTCGTCTTCAGCATCGACCACCCCGGGCTCAACCGCACCTCGCTGTTTTCCGACGGTGTCTCCTTCAAAGCCGACACCCTGACCATGCCCGCGCCGGATCCCAAGGACATGCGCGCCACGATGGCCCGCAGCATGGAGTATCTCGGCGGCAGTTCGTTTCCGCTCTGGATCGAGGACTCGCGTTATGTCCTCGACCGGATCGAGGCGCTCAACCGCGAGCCTGGCCCGTTCAAGGGGCGCCTCGACCTCGGCCGAATCGGGATGCTGGGCTGGTCGTTCGGTGGCGCGGCGGCGATCGAGATGCTGCACCTGGACCGGCGGGTCAAGGCGGCGGTCAACCACGACGGGCGCCTGTTCGGCACCGTGTTGACGGAACCGGTCAAGGGGCCGCTCATGCTCTTCCACCACGGGCTGGACGACGTCGCCGCGGCGCCCGAGGCCCAGCGTGCCACGGTCCGGGAGATCTTCGCCGAGGTCGCGGCCCACGACAGCGCCCTCACGGCCCGGGCCGGCGGCGACTGGTATGACATCACCATCGCCCGAACCAACCACGGGCACTTCTCCGACCTGCCGTTGTTTCTGAAGACCTTCCAGGACACCTCGTTGGTGGCGCCCCGCCGAGCCCATGAGATGATCACGGCCTACACCCTGGCCTTCTTCGATCGGTACCTGAAGGGGGTCAAGAGCCCGCTGCTCGCGGGCCCGTCGCCCGACTACCCGGAGGTCCGCTTCCGGCGTCGGTAGGGCCCGATGCTTTCGGGGGTCGCTGGTGGGCTGATGAAGTCACCCGTCAGCGCGCCCTCTGCATGGTGGACTTCATCAGGACCCACCGGTTCGGATCCAATCGCACGTCGTCCGGCTCGGACGGGGCGTCGATGGTGAACGCGTTGGCCTTGGCGTTGAGCTCCAGCCGGTGGATGGTCGGGACCGCCTGACCCCGGTAGTGCACCGCCACCTCGATCGGCATCCGGAACTGACTCCCATCCGTCTGGACCTGATCGAGCGCGATCCGGACCTGTTTGGCGCGGGCGTCGTAGCTCCAGCGACCCGCGATCTCGAGCGTTCCCGGGCGGTACAGCCACTGGTCGAAGAACCAACCCAGCTCGCGGCCGGACGCCTCTTCCATGGCCCGCCGGAAGTCGGCGGTCGTCGCGTTGGCGTTGAAGTGCCGCTGATAGTAGGTCCGGATCCCGCGCTGGAAGGCCTCGGAACCGACGACCCCGCGCAGCATGTGCAGCACCCAGCTCCCCTTCTGGTAGGTGTGCGAGCTGGTGACATCCTCCATGCGGCTCAGGTTCTGGTGGATGATGGTGTAGGCCGGGTTCTTGGCGGCGAAGGCCATGACGGTCTGCCGACTGTCCTCGAGCCCGCGGAGGAACTCGTCCCGGCCGTAGGCGTGCTCGATGTAGAGCAGGGTGAAGTAGGTGGCGAAGCCCTCGCTCAGCCAGACGTCGTCCCAGTCGGATTCGGTGACGGCGTTGCCGAACCATTGATGGGCGATCTCGTGAATCACCACGTTGCGCCAGCGGACGCTCCTGGTGCCCGTGACGGCGCTCTCGTGATAGAAGATGGCCGAGGCCGCTTCCATGCCGCCGCCCACGCTGCTCGACTGGATGTTGGCCAGTCGCTCGTAGGCGTAGGGGCCGACGTAGTCGCTGTAGAAGGCCAGCGTGCTCTTGGTCGGGGTCGCGAAGTCGGCAAAGCCGGCGTCGCGGTCCTGCGGGTAGACCCAGGTCTCGATCGGCTTCCCCTCGAAGGTATCGACCCGCTGCATGGCAAAGCGGGCCACGCCGAGGACGAAAAGCCAGGGGGCGATCGGAACCGAGTTCCGCCAATGGGTGCGCCGGAGTGCGCCGGGCGCGTCGGTGACCTCGATCTGCAGCCCGTTCGACACCACCTGGTAGTGGCTCGGCGCGGTGACGATGAACTCGCTGGTGGCCTTGTCGTAGGGATGGTCGATCGTCGGCAGCCAGTGCCGGGCCCGGTTGGGCCAGTTGTCGCTGAAGAAGGTCCGGTCGCCATGTTTGTTCCGGCCGATCAGGAGCCCGGTGGCGGGCCTCCCTGAGTACCGGACCACCACCTGGGCGCGCTGCTGGGCGGCGGGCGGCGTCGGCAGCGGAATGAGCAGCTCGTCGTTGGCATGCGTGAACGGCACCGCCGCGCCGTTCAGCGCCACACCGGATACCCGCATACCCCTGCCGTCATGAGCTGGGCCGGCGTTGACCAGGTCCAACCGCACGGCCCGTACGCCGGCCGCCAGGAAGCGGAGGTCCAGGGCCAGCTCGCCGACGATCGCGTCGGTGGTGTCCGACAGCTCGAGCCGGAAGGCGTAGTTGAGCGCGTCGATGGCGGTGTTCTTCGGGTAGGTATCGAGCGGCAGGGATGGCGGGGCGAACGCCATCAGCAGCGCGAGCGAGGCGCCGATCCGGGGCAGCCGGCGGGTCATGGGCGGCTCCTTTCCGCGCCCGGGGTCGGCGGCACCGGTTGGCGCAGTTGGACCAGGCCCGGCTCGGCGATGGTCCGCTCGACATCGGCCACCCGGGTAGGGACGAAGCCGCTGAGGTTCTCTACTCCGTCGGCGGTCACCAGCGCCACGTCCTCGATCCGGACGTAGAGCCGCTCCTCGGGGATCCAGATCATCGGGTCGATGGTGAACACCATCCCCGGTTCGAGCGGAACCCCGCGCACCCGACCCACGTCGTGGACCGCCATGCCCACGGGGTGTTGGAAGTGTCCGCGGAAGCGGATCCCCTCCTGAACCGCCTTCAGGTGCGCGGGCGAGGCGAACGTCTTGCCCTCCAGATACTGCCGCATGTCCGCGGCCGCCCGGTCGAGCACCTCGTCGGAGGTGACGCCCGGTTTGACGTGGCGGAAGAGCGCGTCCCGATAGGCGACGATGAACTCGTAGAGCGCCAGCTGGGCCGGCGAGAACTTGCCATTGACGGGCCAGATGCGGGTGACGTCGCTGGTGTAGTAGCGGTAGTCGGGCGCGTAGTCCATCAGCACCAGATCGCCGTCGCGGAGGAGGTCGGTCTTGCGGAAGTAGTGCCCCATCCAGGCGTTGGTGCCCCCCGCGACGATCGAGGCGTAGCCGTCGCCCCGGGCCCCGTTGAGGTAGTGCACGTACTTGGCGGCCGCGTCGAGGTGGTACTCGGCCACCCCGGGCTGGGTCGATCGCATGGCCTCCATGATGCCGAGCCCTGCCAGTTGGGTGGCACGGCGGATGAGGGCGATCTCGGCGGCGCTCTTGATCGTGCGCATCGCGTCGAGGGTCGGGGAGAGATCCCGGATCTCGAGCTGCGGGAATCGTTCCTTGACGAGACGGACGAAATGGGCCTCGCGCCCCGGGCGGCCATCCCACGGGTCGGCGGCGACGCGAGCGTGACCGGCCAGGAGTTCGTCGCGGCTGTCGTTGCCGGTCTCCATCGGCGCCAGCGGGGTGTGGAGCGTCATGGTCGGGGGGCGGAGGAGGTCGGCGCTCACCAGGTCGGCGGAGAGGTGCTCGAGGCCGCGGACCTGCTCAACGCCGGTGAGCCGGGTGATCAGGACACTGTCCTCGACCGACAGGAGCTTGCCTTCGCCCGCCTCGCGCTCCTCGTCCCGGCGGGGGAGATACAGCGTGGCGCGACGGGCGCGGCCGTGGAGCAGGAGATAGGCGTGGGGCGACTCCACCCCGGTCAGATAGTAGAAGTCGTTGGACTGCCGGAAGACCCCGAAGCCGGGCACCCCGCTGGCCCCCTGCACGACGGCGATGCC
>JAEUJH010000525.1 GCA_016794825.1 Gemmatimonadota bacterium | reverse complement strand
TCGCGGGCCGCGTCCTCGAACACGTCGATGAACGTCCGCCCGATGATCTTTCGCTTCTGCTCCGGATCGGAAACGTCGGCCAGCAGATCGAGGAACCGGTCGCTGGCGTCGACGACGCGCAGGTCGATGCCCAGGTGACGCCGGAACGTGTGCTCCACCTGCTCCCGCTCGTGGAGCCGGAGCAACCCGTGATCGACGAAGATGCAGGTCAGCCGGTCGCCCACTGCCCGATGCACCAGCGCCGCCGCGACCGCCGAATCGACGCCGCCCGACAGACCGCAGATGACCCGCGCCGTCGGCCCGACCTGGGCCCGGACCTTGGCGACTTCACTCTCGATGAAATGGGCCGAGGTCCAGTCGGGCGCGCAGCCGCAGACGTCGAACAGGAAAGCGTTGATGACCTCGCCGCCGCGGGCGGTGTGCGCCACTTCCGGATGGAACTGGACGGCGTAGAGCGGTCGGGTCTCGTGCTCGATCCCGGCGATCGGGCTGTTCTCGCTCGACGCGGTGAGTCGATACCCCGGCGGGAGCACGTTCACGTGATCGCCGTGACTCATCCACACCGTGGTCGACTCGCCCGGATCGAAACCGCCGAAGAGTTTGCCCCCGTGGACCGCCACCTGCGCCCGGCCGTACTCCCGTCGCCCGGCCGGAACCACCTTGGCGCCGGCCTCCTGAGCCAGCAGCTGCATCCCGTAGCAGAGGCCCAGGACCGGCACGCCCAGGTCGAGCAGGCCGGCGGTCAGCTGCGGCGCGCCCTCGTCGTACACCGAATTGGGGCCGCCCGAGAGAATGATCCCCTTCGGCCCCCACGCCTTGATCCACTCGGCGCTTCGATCGGGGGGATGGATCTCGCAGTAGACGTGGGCTTCGCGGACGCGGCGGGCGATCAGCTGGGTGAACTGCGACCCGTAGTCGAGGATCAGGATGGCGTTCTTGGTCACGACGGTCCTAGGTTCGGAAGGGATCGGCGGTTTCGCCGCGATAAAGGTCTTCCACGGTTTCCCGGGCCCGCGCCACGGCGTACCGCCCGTGGTCGACGATGACCTCCGGAGCCCGGGGTCGGCTGTTGTAGTTCGACGACATCACCGCGCCGTACGCCCCGGCGCAGAGGATGGCCAGGTACTCGCCGGATTCGACGTCGGGCATCGTCCGGTCGAGGGCCAGGAAGTCGCCGGTCTCGCACACCGGGCCCACCACGTCGACCACCCGGGGGCCCCGCCCTCGGGCGGACACTTCGACGATTTCGTGGTGCGCCTGATAGTGACTGGGCCGGACCAGATCGGTCATCGACGCGTCGACGATGACGAAATCCTTCCCGCCGGATCGCTTCCGGTAGAGCACCTTGGTGAGCAGCACGCCGGCGCTTCCCGTCAGGTACCGGCCCGGCTCGAGGTGCACCATCAACTCCCGGCCCGCCACCAGCGGCCGGACGACCGCGGCCAGCGCGGCCGGCTCGAGCGGCGTCTCGTCGCGATACCGGATGCCCAGCCCGCCGCCAATGTCCACGGCCTCGATCGTTCGAACTCCGGCCGCCCGGACGTCGTCGATCAACTGAAGCAGCCGCGCGGCGCCCCGCCCGAACGGCCCCGCCTCCAGCAACTGACTGCCGAGATGCATCGCGATCGTCACCAGGGAAAGCCGCGGGTTCCCCGCGATCCGGCGGGCCAGCCCGACCACCTGCTCGACCGGCACCCCGAACTTGATCCCGCTCGCCCCGGTGGTGATGTACGGATGGGTGTCGGCGGCGACGTCCGGGTTGACCCGAATGCCGAGGCGGACCGGAAACTCGACCGATCGGCGGCCGACGATCCGCTCGAGCACCGTGAGTTCGTCGGCGGTCTCGATGTTGATGCTTCCGATCCGGGCACCGACCGCCGCCTCGAGTTCCTGCTCGGTCTTGCCGACCCCGCTGAAGACGATCTTCCGGGGCGGAATCCCGACCCGGAGGGCCCGGCGCAACTCCCCGCCGGACACGATGTCCGCCCCCGAGCCGAGTTCCTTGAGCAGGTTGAGCACGGCCAGGGACGCGTTCGACTTGACCGCGAAGTGGATCTCGTGCGGCAGGTCGCCGAACGCCTGGTCGAGCGAGCGGAACCGATCGCGGATGACCGCGGCATGGTAGAGATACGCCGGGGTCCCGACGTCCCGCGCGATCGCGTCGAGCGACACCGCCCCCATCCGGAGGACGCCGTCGGCATCGCGCTCGAGACCGGCATCCGCCAACAGCGGCGCCGGATCGATCGGCGGCGTCGCCGTCGTGGTCGGCAGGGTCGTCGCCATCCTCAGTACGCCTTGGCCCAGATCACTTCGGCCGTGGCCGGCCGCCCGGTCCAGATGCAGGTCTTCGGCGCTTCGGGGCTTCGGAACTCCTCGTCCGGAATGACCCGGATCGTGGCCTT
>JAEUJH010000521.1 GCA_016794825.1 Gemmatimonadota bacterium | reverse complement strand
CGTCAGGACCATGCTGCCCCGCTCGTATCGGGCCGACACCAGCCGGAAGAACAGGTTGGCCTCCATCCGGTCCAGCGGGCGGAAGCCGATTTCGTCGATGATCAGGAGCCCGCAGTTGAAGTAGCGCTTGGCCCGCAGGCGCGCGGGCGGGACCGCGGCATCCGCGCGCAGCACATGCATCAGGTCGTCGAGGACGAAGTGCGCGACCGAGAAGGCGTTCTTGATGGCTTTGACCCCGAGCGCGACGGCGAGATGGCTTTTCCCGACGCCGGGCGGCCCGAGAAACAGGACGTTGGTCTTCTCGCGCAGATAGGCACACGTCGCCAGGGCATCGATCTGCCGGCGGTCGACGCGGGGCTGGAAGCTCCAGTCGAAGTCCTCGAGCGTCTTGCCCGGGGGAAGCCCCGAGAGCTTGAGCATGGTGGTGATCCGGCGCTCATCCTTGCGGTCGAGCTCGCCGGTCAGCACGAGGTCGAGGAAGGCGGCGGGCGAGAGCCCCTCCCGCGCCGCCTGTTCGACCAACTCCGGCAAGCAGCTCGCCGGGTGATCGAGACCCAGGGCGCTCAGCTTGGCCGCCAGCGGGTCCAGCGCGGTGGTGGGCGCGGGCGCCTTCGGGCGCGCGCCGGTCGAGGCGGGCGTCATCGGCAGGCCTCCTGCACCAGCTGACAGTAGGCGGCGAGCGGCCGGACCACCGCGGCCGGCGCTGGCAAGCCGGCCAGCTGGAGCCGCGCGCGAGCCCCTAATGTCAATAACGGTCTCCAATTGCACAGAAATTCCGGGTGAAATTGGACACTCGGGGTGAGGGCGAGTCTTAAGACGCCGGGGCCTCCCGTCCGCCCTTCTCCTTGGGCTTGGCAGGGGCCCCGCGGAGGGCGCTGCGGAGGTCCGCGTGGTGGCGGAGTCGGTAGCTGTTCCCCCGGATGTTCACGATGTGGCAGTGGTGGAGGAGGCGGTCGATCAGGGCGGCGGCCATGACCTCATCCCCGAAGATCTCCCCCCACTCCTCGAAGGTCTTGTTGCTGGTGAGGATGGTCGACGCCCGTTCGTAGCGGCGGGCCATGACCTGGAAGAAGAGCATCGCTCCGGTCCGGGAGATCGGGAGATAGCCGATCTCGTCGACGATCATCAGGGTCGAGAAGCCGAGGGTCTTGAGGCGGTGCTGGAGGGTGCCGGCTTGTTGGGCCTCTTCGAGGGACGCGATCAGTTCGGCCAGGGTGGCGTAGTAGACGCGGCGGCCGCTTTCGACGGTGGCGACGGCCAAACTGAGGGCCAGGTGGGTCTTCCCGACGCCGGGCGGGCCGAGGAGGATGATATTCTCCCGCCGGTCGAGAAAGCCGAGCGAGTGGAGGCTGTCGATTTGGTCCCGTTTCACCGAGGGCTGAAACGTGAAGTCGAAGTCGGCGAGGGTCTTGATCGCGGGGAGCCGCGAGGAGCGCATCGCGGTCTGGAGCCGGCGGCTATTCCGGAGGCCGATCTGCGCGTCGAGGAGGGCCACCATCGCGGCGGGTGGGCTCAGCTGGCCGCCATCGACCTGGTGCAGAATGCCATCGATGGCTTCGAGGGCGCCCGGCATCTTGAGATCGGCGAGCTGGGTCCGCAGCCGATCGCGGAGCGCGGAGACGGTGGCTTTCATGCCCGCGCCGCCGTCAGCAGCGCGGCGTAGGCCGTGAGCGCCCGGCGCTCGACGCGGACCGTCAGGCTGGGCCCCGCGGGGGGACGCGTGGGGGCCCGCGGCGCGGGGATCAGGCTCTGATACCGGCGGCTGGGGGGGAGCCGAAGCGCCGGCCGATCCGCCTCGACAAAGCGGACCGCGGGGACGGCACCGGTCGTCCCATGGACCCGGGGGTTCGCGACGTCGGTGAGCCAGGCGTCGCACTGGGCCTGGAGATCCGCATCGCCGAGAAACTCGCGCCCATAGAGGAAATTGGTCCGGAGGTAGCGAATCGGGCGCTCGACCTTCCCCTTGGTCTTCGCGCGATACGGGCGGCACGCCCGGATCCGAAAGCCCCAGTGCGCGGCGAAGCGGAGAAACTCGGGATTCGCGAGCAGCGGGCCGCCGGCGGGCCGCTCATCGTCAATCACCACCGCCTTGAGCTGATCGAAGAGCAGCTCGTGCGGCACGCCGCCCCACTGCAGGAAGGCCGCCTCGAGGCCGTGCATCAGCATTTGCATCGTCTGGCGGGGATACCACCCGACCCACAGCAGGCGGGAGTAGCCGAGGACAACGAGCAGCGCGAAGCGTTTGCCCCAGGGCAGGCGGACTTCCGCAAAGTCGACTTGCGCCTGCCGCCCCGGCGCCGTCTCGAAGCGGACCACGGGCTCCGGCGGCGGCACCGGCCGCACCCGCCGGACGTGCTCCGCCAGCTGGGTATAGCTCCCAGGATACCCCGCGGCGCGGCACTCGGCGAAGAGCCGCACCGCACTGAGCGCGGGATAGGTCGCGAGGCGGGTGGCGATGATCGGTTTGTAGGGATCGAGGCGCTGCGGGCCCGGGGGCCGCGCCCGACTGGGGCGTGGGGCGGCAAGATCCCGGTCAAGCTGGCCCGTCCGCAGCAGGTGGTAGACCAAGCCCCGACTGACGCCGGCTTGCTCGGCAATCGCGGTCTTCGACAGCCCTTGTTCCAGCAAGTGTTTGAGCAGCACGAGTTTGTCCCATCCGTACACCCGGACCTCGTCCGTCGGAGTCGAGGTCCAGCTTGGTACTGATCGGGTCGGCCCGCGAGTCCGACGTCAGGAACGGGGCGACCAGGGGTCGACCCGAGTGTGCAATTATCTCCGTGATTTCTGTACAATTTGAGGCCGTCAGCTACACCTAACGGGGTCGGCGCTCGCACCATCGGCGTCGACGGTCCCTCGTAATGCGCCGCCTCAAGCACCACCCGGCGTGCGGTCCGCCGCAGATGCCGCGCGACTTCCTGGCCGGCGCCATAGATCACGACCGCGTCCACCGTCCCCCGGACTTCGACCCGGCGGCGGACCCAGGCAAACGGGGACCGAGTAGCGACGCCCCTCGAAGCTCACCAGCGCATCCCGACTGACGGGCCGGGCCACCACGCAATCGAAGGGCTCGTGGACCGTCGGCACCGGCCGCAGCTGCCGCTGCTCGGCGACCCACGCGGCCGCGACGGTGGTGCCGGTCGCCGGGCGGATCCGGCGGGCGAACACCTCCTGCGCTCGCTGATCGAGCGCGGCCTGGAGCGCGGCGATCGTCGGCCACGACGCCACGAAGAGATCGGCGAAGCCGGCCCGGTCGCTCCGCACCGCCCGCTCGACCTTGCGTTTGTCCGAGCCGGTGGCCGGGCGGCAGAGATCGACGCCGAAGCCCAGGGTCCGGGCGAACACGGCGAAGGCGGGCGTCAACACCCCGGTCGGCCCCGCCCCGGTGGCAACCGCGGTCCGCAGATTATCGATCCGGACCCAGAGCGGCACCCCGCCATACCGCTGAAACAGGGCGACGTGGCCCGTCTGCCACGCCAGCGCGGTCATCGTGGAACTCACCCACACGAAGGTCGCCCGACTGTGGGCCAGCGTCCCGATCAGGCCGTAGAGCGGCTGGCGAATCCCGGCGACCGTGGTGACAAACTCGAACCAGTCGTGCTGCGCCTGCACGCCCGCCGGGAGCTCAATCCGGCGCACGGCCTGCACCGGCGTCGGGCCCGTCCGCCGCCGGACATACCGTCGGACCGCTTGATAGCTCCCCCGGAAGCCAAACTCCCGGACCAGGATCTCGAACAGCACTGAGACCGGGCAGCCGGCGTCCCCGAACCGGGCCTCCACGGCCGCCACCCGCTCGGCCCACCCCGCCAAGGCGCTGGGGCGCTCCCGCCGGCCATCCGGCGCGTCGGCGGGCCGCCGGAGCCGGTACCGGAGCGTCGATTCATCGACCTCGAGCTGCCGGGCAATCTGGCGCACCGGCACCTGCCGGGCGGCCATTTCCTTCGCGATCGTCACGTGGTCCTCCCGCAATTTCGCCATGGGCTCCGGGCGGCTGGGTGCCCCCGGAGAGTGCCGTCCTGGACGGCACCGT
>JAEUJH010000508.1 GCA_016794825.1 Gemmatimonadota bacterium | reverse complement strand
TCCACGCGGCCGACCAGGCCTGCGCCGCAGCGTTAGGCGACCGCGGTCCGGCGGCGCTGGAGCCGGTCCGGACGGCGTGGGAGCGGCGGGCTCGCTGGGCGGGCGGGGTGGCCGTGGTGGGCCTGGCGCTGCTGGCCGGCGCCCGGCCCGGCCGCGGACCGGTGGCGCTCCTCTGGTCGCCGGGCGAGGCGTGGGCCACGTTCCTGGCCCCGGTGCAGGTGGCCGTCGACCGCGAGACGGTCGACCGGGGCGAATCGGTGGCGGTCGGCATCCGGGCGGCGGGTCGGGCCGACGCCGAGCTGTGGCTCCGGGGCAAGGGCGAGACCTGGCGCTCGGAACCGATCGCCCTCGACTCGACCGGGCGCGCCACTCGAACGATCGGCCCGCTGGAAGGCGACCTGTTCGCGTTCGTTCGGAGCGGGGGACGGACCTCCGACACGGTCCTGGTGCACGTCCGACTGCCCGCGTTCCTGGGGCGGGTGACGCTGACGGCGCGCTATCCGCGGTATCTCAAACTCGACGACGAGGTGCTGCCCACCTCCGGCGACACCCTGCTCCTGCCCGAGGGGACGACCCTGAGCGTGGCGGGCGAGACCACCGCGGACCTGGCCGCGGCGGCGTGGCGGCTCGGGGGCGAACGGGTGGCGCTCGAAGCGGCCGGAGCGACCTTCCGGGGCGCGCTCCAGCCTCGCCGGTCGGGCCTGCTCGAACTCGATCTGGCGACGGCCGACGGGGCGCCGATCGGCGGCGACCCGATCCGGATCCCGGTGACCGTGGTCCCGGACCAGGCGCCGGTGGTCGAGGTGCCGGTGCCGGGCCAGGACACGATGCCGGTGCTGGGTCGGGACGTGGCGATGGTGATCGACATCCGGGACGACCACGGGCTCACGGCGGCGGCGATCGTGGCCACCCGGCCGCGGAGTGATCGGCCGCCGGTCGTGACCGGGCTGCCGTTGACGGAGGGCGCCTCGGATCGCGCCCTGGTCTCCACCCGGTTCGATCTCGAGCGGTTTGGCCTGGCGCCCGGCGACACCCTCTGGTACTGGGTCCAGGCGCGGGACAATGCCCCGGCCGGCAACGTGGGGCGGTCGCGGACCTTCGTGCTGGTGGTGCCGACCACCGTCGAGGCCCGTGCCGAGCAGCGGGCGGCGACTCGCGAAGTGGCCAAGACGATCGACTCCCTGGTGGCGGAGAGCAAACAGCTCCAGCGCCAGACCGAGGATCTGAGTCGGGAACGACAGCGGGGTAATCAGGCCGACAAGGGCGATCCGTCGCTGGCGTTCGAGGACGCCAAGCGGGCCGAACAAGTCGCGGCCGACCAGCAGCAGCTGATGGATCAGGCCGAACAGCTCGACCAGCAGCTCGAGGAGTTGCAGCGGTCGAGTGAAAAGAGCGGCCTGGCCGATTCCTCGTTCCGCCGGCAACTCGACGAGATCCGGGAACAGCTCGACAAGGCGATCTCGCCCGAGATGCGGAAGCGACTCGAAGAACTGCGGGAGTCGCTCAAGAACCTCGATCCGCAGGGCACCAAGGAGGCGCTCAAGAAGCTCTCGGAGGCCCAGCAGAAGCTGAAGGAGGCGCTGGAGCGGACCCGGGAACTCTTCAAACGAGCCGCCCTCGAGGGAGAACTCACCGCGCTGGAGCAGGAGAGCAAGGAGCTGACCCAGCAGCAGGAAGCCTGGAACGAACAGGTCGCGCAACGGGACAGTTCCGCGGCGGCCGCGGAGGAACAGGCCCTGGCCCAGCGGGCCGATTCGGTGGCGCAGGGCCTCGAGCAGGCGTCCAAACAGGTGTCGGAGGAGCGCAAGGAGTCGCTCCAGGAAAGCTCGAAGCAGGCACGCGAGGCCGCGCAGAACATGCGCAACGCGGCCCAGTCGGCCAAGAGCGGCAAGAAGGCGCAGGCCAAGCAGCAGGGCGAGCAGGCCGCCAAGCAGATGGAGCAGGTGCAGAAAGAGGTCGAGGAGCAGCGGGAACAGCAGCAGGACGAGTGGCGCCAGGAGGTGATGGACGCCCTGGACCGCGCGTTGGCGGAAACGGCGCGGCTGAGCCAGCGGCAGCTGAATCTCAGCAACTCGATCGGGCGGGGCAGTTCCATCGCGCAGTCGCGCCTCGAGCAGGGTGTCATCGAAGAGGGCGTCCAGAAGATCATCGAGCAGATCCTCTC
This sequence comes from Gemmatimonadota bacterium, assembly GCA_016794825.1. GTDB lineage: Bacteria > Gemmatimonadota > Gemmatimonadetes > Gemmatimonadales > GWC2-71-9 > SHZU01. The sequence goes on along the minus strand of JAEUJH010000508.1, from coordinate 16,293 downwards.
GGTCAGCGGGAAGAACGCGTTGATCTCGCCGCAGATCGGGGCCGCCCTGGTGCAGGCCCGGCTCCAGATGGGGCGGGCCCGGGAGGCCGTGTCGTCGGCGTCGGCCAACATCCGGGAGGCGGCCGAGCAGGCGGGCGAGGCGGTCGACGCCCTGAACGTGGCCGCGTTCCAGATGCTTCGATCGCGGGACGACGTGTCGGGCTCGTCGTCGGCGTCGGGGTTGGCCGAGGCCATTCAGAAGATGCAGCAGATGGCGGGGCAGCAGGGGAGCATGAGCCAGGAAGGTCAGAACCTTCTCTCGATGCTGGCCGGTCAGCAGCAGATGCAGGCGCAGCTTCAGGCCCTGGCCCAGCGCCAGCGCCAGATGGCGCAGGACCTCGAGCGGCTCCGGGCTGAGACCCAGATGCCGGGAAGCCGTGATCTGGCCGAGGAGGCGCGCGAGCTGGCCCGGAAACTGGAAGCCGGCCGGATCGACCGCGAAACGGTCGAGCGGCAGGAACGGCTGTTCAAGCGGATGCTCGACGCGGGCCGAACCCTGCAGGGCGAGGAAAAGGACGAGAAGAAGGAACGGGAGAGCGAGACGGCCAAGGGCGACTCGCTCAGCATTCCCGCACCGCTTCGCCGCCTGATGGATCGGTCCGGCCAGATTCGCCTGCCGGGGTGGGACGAACTCCAGCGCCTGTCGCCCGACGAGCGGCGGCTGGTGACGGACTACTTCCGGCGGCTAGCCGCTCGGGGTGGGGTGGATCGATGAGATTGGCGGGCGTCCTGATCCTGACGCTGGTCAGCGCGACCGCGGCGGCTGGCCAGGCCCAGCGCCCGGCCCCCGACCCGATGGCGCGGGCGTTCGACCTCGAACGGCGGGGCCAGCACGCGGCCGCCGCCGACGCGTACCGTTCCGTCCTGGCCGGCAATCCGATCGACCTCGGCGCCTTGCTCGGGCTCGAGCGGGCACTGGTTCCGGCCGCCAAGCTGCCGGGCATGCTGCCCGAACTGCGACGGGCCCTGTCGGGCGGGGCGCCTTCGGGGGCGCTCTATGCCCTCGGTGTTCGGGTCTACACAGCGGCGGCCCTGCCGGACAGCGCCCGCGGGATGGTCGAACGGTGGGTCGTGGTCGAGCCGAGGTCGGAGGCCCCCTACCAGGAGTGGGGATCGGCCGCGTTAGGCGCCCGGGACCGGGCCCTGGCCAAGACGGCGTACCGCCTCGGCCGGACCCGCCTGGGCGGCACCGCGCTGGCCGGTGAACTGGCGCAACTCGCCACCATCGAGTCGGACTTTCCCACGGCAGTGACGGAGTGGCTGGCGGCCGTGGCCGGGACGCCGGGCTATCGCTCGGCGGCGGTGTCGATGCTGGCGCAGGTCCCGGTGTCGGGTCGACCCGGCGTGCTTCGGGAACTGGAAAAGGCGCGCTCGGCCACGGCCGAGCGGATCGCGGCCGCGCTGACGATCCGCTGGGGCGATCCGGTCGGCGGGATTCGGCGACTCGAACGCGCCATGCCGGTGCTCGGCGACCAGGCGGTTGAGTCGCTCCAGGACGCGCTGGACGACGTCCGGAGCGGGGCCGGGCGCGAAGCGGGCATGGCCAAGGGCATCGGGCTCGAACTCCTCGGGACCAAAGTCCCGACCCAGGCAACCCGGTACTGGCTCGAATCGGCGCAGGCCTATGCCGACGCCGGCGATCAGGGCTCCGCTCGGCGGATGCTCTCGAAGCTGGCGGCGGATCCGAAGGCCTCGCCCACCATGGCCGCGTCGGCGACCTCGACGCTGGTGGCGGTGCTCGTGGGCGAGGGCAAGATGGAGGAAGCGACCCGGCAGTTCGGTCAGCTCAAGGGCGTCCTGAGCGAAGACGAACGGGCGTCGCTCCAGATTCGGGTCGCGGAAGGCTGGATTCGAGCGGGCAAGCTGGACCGGGCCGAACTGCTCGTAGCCAAGGACAGCACGGTCGAGGGCCTGGCGGTGCGCGGGCGGATCCGGCTTTACCTCGGCGACCTGGGCGGGGCGGCGGAACTGCTCCGGGCCGCGGGACCGTTTGCCGGGGCGCGCGACGCGTCGGTGTCGCGGACGGTGGCGCTGGCCCTGATCCAGGTCGTCGACGACGACAGCCTGCCGGGGCTCGGGACGGCGCTCCTCAAGCTGGAGCAGCGCGACAGTGTTGCCGCCGGGCGGGAACTCGAGGCGGTGGCCGCCACGCTGCCGCCGGACCGCGGTGGGGCCGAGGTGCTGCTGCTGGCCGGCAGGGTTCAGGCGGCGGCGGGCGGGCAGAGCGGCGCCGAGGCGGTGTTCCGACGAGTGGCCGACCTCAAGATCGCGGCCAGTGCCGCGGCGGCCGGTTACGAGCTGGCGCGGATCCTGGTGGCCACCGATCGGAAGCCGGCCGCGATCGGCACGCTCGAGGACCTCCTCGTGGCCTATCCGACCAGCGCGGTGGCGCCGCAGGCCCGCCGACTCCTCGACGTGGCGAAAGGGGCGATTCCCCCGGGATGAAGCGACGCGCGTTCGTACGGGCCGGAACCGCCGCGGCTGCCGCGGCCGTGTGGCCTCGGGCCGGTGGAACCCGCCGGGCGGCGGACTACTTCCTGATTCCGATGGACGAGGGCCAGGCCGACCACCTCAAGGCGTACGGCCTGGCCTATCGGCTGCTCGAGCGGAACGGCAAGGCGGAGTGGCTGCTCAACTACCGGGCCGGCTCGTTCCTCGTCCCGGGCGACACGGCCACGGCGCGGGACGCGGCCCTGTCGGGCGTCTCGTACGAGCCCCTCGACCAAGCGGCGGTTCTCCAGATCCGGGGCGAGATCCGGGAAGCGAACATGGACGCGGTGCCGCTGGAAAAGGCGCCGAAGGTGGCGGTGTACGCTCCGCCGAACGCCGCCCCGTGGGACGATGCCGTCACCATGGCGCTCCAGTACGCCGGGATCAAGTTCGAGAAGATCTGGGACGAAGAAGTGGTGGGCGACAAGCTCAAGACGTTCGACTGGCTCCACCTCCATCACGAGGACTTCACGGGGCAGTACTCGAAGTTCTTCCTCAACTACAACGGGGCGCCCTGGCTCCAGGAAATGGTGGAGCGGAACGAGCGGGTGGCGCGGAAGCTCGGCTTCAAGGACGTGCCGGCCGACAAGCGGGCGGTTGCCTACGCCATCTACCAGTTCGTCGAGCGGGGCGGTTTCCTCTTTGCCATGTGCACGGCCACCGAGACGCTCGATCTGGCCCTGGCCAGTGACGGGGTGGACATCGCGGCGAGCTACGCCGACGGTACCCCGATGGATCCCAATGCCACGAGTCGGATGAACTGGGACCGGGCGCTGGCGTTCCAGGGGGCGCGACTCGAGCAGAGCCCGTCGCTGGCGCTCTACTCGGACATCGACGGGCATCAGGTCAATTCTCCCGACCGGCGTCAGCCCCTTGGGACCTACACCCTGTTCAACTTCAGCGCCAAGATCGATCCGGTGGCCACCATGCTGGTGCAGAACCACCGGCAGGTCATTCCCGATTTCTACGGCCTGACCACCTCCTTCGTGAAGGCCCGGCTCAAGCCGGGCGTGACGGTGCTGGCCGACGAGCCCGGCGCCCCGTGGGCCAAGTACATCCGGGGCGACCGGGGGCAGGGGACGTGGTGCTTCTTCGGCGGTCACGATCCCGAAGACCCGCAGCACCAGATCGGCGACGCCCCGACGGACCTGTCGCTCCATCCTCACTCCCCCGGATACCGGCTGATTCTCAACAACGTCCTGTTCCCGGCGGCCAAGAAGAAGGAACTGAAGACCTAGGGTTCCGCGGAAATCCGGTCCGTCTCCGGGGCCGGGCCGTCACTATCTTTGAGCCATGGCTTCGACCACCCGGCTCGCCCCCATCGCCCAACAGATCATGGCCGAAGAGATCGCCGCCGCCGGGGGGCGGGAGGTGTGTTTCGTGGCGTCGGTGGCGGCCGACGGCCAGATCGTCGAAGCTCGGGCGGTGGCCCGGGGAACACCCGACATGGTGCTGGCGCTCCCGGGGGTGGCCCGGCGGGGCGAGATGGTGCTCCACAACCATCCGAGCGGGTTGCTCGAACCGTCGTTTGCCGATCTCAACGTGGCGGCCCGATTCCACGATGCCGGCATCGGGTTCGGCATCGTCGACAACGCCGCCACCGCGCTGTACGTGGTGGTGGAGGTTCCCCGAGCCCGGGTGGAGGTCAAACTCGATACCCTCGGCGTCGTGGCGCATCTGACCGAGGGCGGGGCGGTGGCCCGGCTCATGGGGCAGTACGAAGACCGGCCGAGCCAGCGGGACATGGCCGCCTTCATCGCCGACGGCTACAACGACGGTGGCGTGCTGCTGCTCGAGGCGGGCACCGGGGTCGGCAAGTCGTTCGCGTATCTGGTGCCGGCCATTGCCTGGGCGCTCCAGAACGACGAGCGGACCGTCATCTCCACCAACACGATCAATCTCCAGGAACAGCTGGTCGGCAAGGACCTGCCGCTCCTCCGGGGCGCCCTCGGCACCGAGGAGCGCCGCCCGACCTTTGCGCTCCTCAAGGGATGGCGGAACTACCTCTGCCTGTCGCGGCTCGAGGTGGCGCAGCAGGGGCAGCAGTCGCTGCTCGAGGAAGGGCGGGTGGCCGAACTGCTGACGATCGCCGAGTGGGCCACCCGAACGGCCGACGGCACGGTCGGCGATCTGGCCACCCCGCCATCCGGCGAGGTGTGGGACGAAGTGGCGGCCGAGCCGGACCTCTGCCCCCGGCTCAAGTGCGCCCACTTCGACCGCTGCTTCCTGTTCCGGGCCCGCCGGAAAGCCGCCGAGGCCGACGTGGTGGTGGTCAACCATCACTTGCTGGCCGCCGACCTGGCGGTCCGGCAGGCGTCGGAAAACTGGGAGGACGCGGCGGTCCTCCCGCCATACCAGCGGCTGATCCTCGACGAGGGTCACCACCTCGAAGACGTGGCCGCGTCCCACCTGGGCAAGCAGATCTCGAGCGTCGGCGTCCGGCGGCTCCTCGGTCGGCTCGAGCGGAACGGGCGGGGTCTGGTGCCGACCCTGGTCCGCGAACTGATGCGCGACGGCGACGTCATGTCCCGTGCGAGCCTGGAATTGATCCGCGACCGGCTGGTCCCCTCGATCATCGAGGCCCGTCGCTCGGCCGAGGCAATGTTCGATCGGCTCCAGGGCCGGCTGCTGGCGGAGGGGATCGGGCAGCTGCGGCTGCAGGACGAGTTCGCGGCCGACCCGATCTGGAGCGAGGGCCTGACCCGGGAGGTCGAGGGGCTGCTCGGTGCCTTCCGCCGCCTGGCCGACGACGTCGAGACGATCGCCGACCGGATGAGCCAGGGCGAACTCACCGATCGACGGACGCAGCTGTTGGCGGAACTCAAGGCCGTCGTCCGCCGACTCGAGCATGCCACCGATGCCGTCAACCAGACCCTTCGGCCGGTGGGCGGCGGTCCACCGGTGGTGCGGTGGGTGGAGCGAACGGGGGCCCGGGGACAGAACGTGGCGCTGGCCGCCGTGCCGCTCGACCTGGCGCCGGTCCTGCGCGACCTGGTGTTCGAGCGCAACAAGACCGTGGTCCTGACGAGCGCCACGCTGGCGGCCGGCGGCGAGTTCAACTTCCTCGAGGCGCGTCTCGGACTCGACCAGCACCCCGTGCCGGTGACGGTCCGCGAGATGCTCCCGTCGCCGTTCGATTACCCCTCGCAGTGCCTGTTCGGGATTCCGGACGATCTCCCGGATCCGCGCGAAGACGAGGCCGCTCACGACGAGGCCGTCGCCCAGGTCGTCCGCGACCTGGCCTACGCTTCGGACGGCGGGATGTTCGTGCTGTTCACCAGCCACGGAGCGCTCCGACGCGCGGCGGGCCGGCTTCGCGACCAGCTCGATCCGCGGTGGCCGCTTCTGGTCCAGGGGCAGGGCTCGCGCGATGCCTTGCTCCGGCGGTTCCGCGAGGCGGGGAACGCCATCCTGTTAGGCACGGACTCGTTCTGGGAAGGGGTCGACGTCCCGGGACGGGCCCTCCGGACCCTGGTCCTCTGCAAACTCCCCTTCAAGGTCCCCAGCGAACCGCTGACCGCGGCCCGGCTGGAGCGGTTGGCGGAGCAGGGGGCCGACGGGTTCTTCCAGTACCTGCTCCCCCATGCCGCCCTGAAGCTCAAGCAGGGCTTTGGCCGGCTGATCCGGTCCCGGACCGACGCCGGCGTGGTCGTCCTGCTCGACAGCCGGGTTCTCAACCGCCGATACGGCCCCTGGCTGCTGAGCGGCCTCCCGCGGGCGGCCCGGGTCGACGGGTCGTGGGCCCGGGTCCGGACCGCCGCTGAAGACTTCTTTGCCCGGCACGGAATCGGCGCCACGACCTGACCCGCCCAGGCCCCCCCGGCCGCCCGCCCGGGCGACCATTCAGGCCCCCCAAGCATTATTCTTCAGGCGGCCAATTTTGCCGGCTTTTCCGCCACCTAACCCTCGAGCCGCCGAGTGAGTCTCAAGCCAAGCAAGATCGTGTGCGTCGGGAAGAACTACCTCGACCACGCCAAGGAAATGGGCAGTGACCTGCCGCCCGACCCCCTCCTGTTCTTCAAGCCACCGAGTGCGCTGATTGCGGCGGGCCAGCCCATCGTGTTGCCGCGCTCGTCGAGCCATGTCGAGCACGAGGCCGAAATCGCCGTGGTCATCGGATCTCGCCTCCGGCACGCCGACGAAGCGGCCGCCATGCGGGGCGTGGCCGGTTTCGTGTGTCTCAACGACGTGACGGCGCGCGATTGGCAGAAGCGGGAGTCCCAGTGGGGCCGGGCCAAGGGGTTCGACACGTTCTGCCCCCTCGGCGACCAGGCCGTCCCGGTGGCCGACTGGCGCGGTCTCGAGGTCATCGGCCGGGTCAACGGCGTGGTCCGCCAGCATGGCCGGGCCGCCGACATGCACTTCGGGATTCCGTTCCTGGTCTCGCACATCAGCCAGTTCTTTACCCTGGAACCGGGCGACGTGATCGCCACCGGCACGCCGGCGGGTGTCGGTCGGCTCAACCCGGGCGACGTGGTCGAAGTCGAGATTCCCGGGGTCGGGATCCTCCGCAACCCGGTGGTGGCCGAATGACGATCTCCGTCAGCGATCGCCTCCGCCGGTTGCCCGGCTATCCTTTGGCCGAAATCCCGGTCATCAAGAAGCGGCTGGCCGAAGCCGGCGTCGACGTGATCGACCTCGGCGCGGGCGACAACGACACCCCGCCGCCCGCGCCGGTCGTGGCGGAGATGAACGCGGCCCTGGCCGACCCGGCCATGAGCAAGTACGGGTTCCAGCAGGGCTACGCCGGTTTTCGGCGCGCCGCGGTCGATTTCCTGGGCCGGCGGTTCGGGCAGCGGTTCGACCCCTCGACGGAAATCCTCCCGCTGATCGGCTCGAAGGAAGGGCTGGCGCACCTGCCGTTTGCCTTCGTGAACCCGGGCGACGTGGTCATTCTTCCCGAGCCCGGGTATCAGGCCTACACGGGCGGGGCTCTGCTGACCGGGGGTGAGCCGCTGGTCTACCCGCTCCGGGCCGAGCATCAGTTCCTCCTCGACCTCGAACGGGTGCCGGCGGAGACGCTGGCCCGCACCCGCCTCGTGTACGTCAACTATCCGAACAACCCGACGGCCGCCATCGCGCCGCTCGAGTACCTCGAGAAGACGGTCGCGATCTGCCGCCGTCACGGTATCGTGCTCGCGTACGACAACGCGTATTGCGACCTGACCTACGACGGGTACCGCGCGCCGAGCATCTTCGAGATTCCCGGGGCGAGGGACGTGGCCGTCGAGTTCTTTTCGCTGTCGAAGAGCTACTCGATGACGGGGTGGCGGATCGGCTTTGCGGCTGGCAGCCGGGACCTCATCGGCGCGCTGACCAAGATCAAGTCCTACACCGACACGGGACCGTTCCTGGCGGTGCAGCGGGCCGGGGTGGTGGCGCTCGATCGGTCGGAGGAGTTCTGCACGCCGATCCGGGCCGAGCTGCAACGGCGCCGCGATGCCGGCGTGGCCGCGCTCGGGCAGGCCGGGTTTGCGGTGGCGACGCCCAAGGCCGCGATGTACCTCTGGATTCCGCTGCCGGCGGGCGTGCCGTCGGCCGAGTTTGCCCGCCACGTGCTCGAGACGGAGGGCGTGGTGACGTTGCCGGGGAGCGGGTTCGGACCCGCGGGAGAGGGGTATTTCCGGATCGCGCTGACGGTGGGACCGGAGCGCTTGCGCGAAGCCGTGGCCCGGGTCGGACGCGGCCTGGCGAGTTTCGAGTCGAGGGGTGTCGCGGCCCGCGCGTGACATCCTCCCGCCGCGTCCCCGGCGGATTCCCTGGCTGGCCATCGCGGTCAGCCTGGGGCTTCACGCGTTGCTCCTGCTGGTCAAGGTGGGGGCCTGGCTCCCGCCGCCTCGGGAGCAGCCCAGCCGGATCGTGCTGGTCCCGTTAGGCACGGAGGGGCCCCGAGCGGTCGAAATGGCCTACCGCGACCCGTCCGCCGGGAGCGCCCGCCGGCGGCCCCGATCCGCCGGGATCACGACGCTTCCGATGGAGGAGACCGGCCCGACGCCCGAGCCGACGCCCGAGCCGGAAACACCAGTGGCGGCGCCCACTCTGCCGGTCGACACCGGCTCGGCTGGCCCGGGTCCCCGGCGGGGCGGACTCGGCCGGGTCGGTCCGGCGTTTGGCGACGGCACGCTCTGGGTTCGGCCGCTGCCGCTCCCCCCGCGCGATCTGGCCCGGGCCCTGACCCGAACCCAGGCGGAACTGGTCGACAGCGCCGTCACCGCCATCGTGCAGGCGTACATCGACTCGGTGCTGACGGTGGCGCCGGCCAACGAGCCGTTGCCGCGGTGGACCACCAAGGTCGGCGATCAGCAACTCGGCCTCGACGCCCAGTGGATCTACCTGGGCCCGATCAAGATCCCCACCGCGCTGGTGGCCGGCCTGCTCAACGCCGTCGGAGCGCTGCCCCTCGGCTCGAGTGCCGAGATGAGCGACTACACCCGGTTCCGGGCGCTCCAGCGGATGCGCGAGGACGTCCAGATCGCGGCCCGCCGGGCCCAGACCATGGAAGATTTCAAACGGGCCATTCGCGAACTCCGGGCGCAGCGGGAACGGGAACGGGAGTTTGCCCGGAATCAGCGAACTCCGCCGACGCCGCCCCCCGATACGTCCGGGACGAGGAAGCCATGAAGCTGGTCGATCGGGACGAGACGGTCCTGCTGGTGATCGGGATGGAACGCGAGGATGACGGTCCCGACGATCGGGATCGGGACCTGGCCGAAACGATCCGGAAGGAAATCGACGGGCGAGCCGACGGGCAGCCGTATCGGCGGGCGGTGGTGGTGGGGGCGCAGGAATTTCTCGATCGGCCCGAGCTGCACCGCCACCCGACCATTTCGGTCGGCGGTCCGGGCGTCAACCCCGTGTCGGAGCGGCTGGTCGGTGAGTTGCCGACCCTCTGGCGGCACGAGGATCGGGCCTTCGTTCAGGCCGAACTGGACGACTCGCGCCGGATTGCCGTCTGGGGGATGGACGCGTCGGCCACCGGGTTGGCGGTCGACGCGTTCCTGACTGAAGGCTATCTCGACGTCCTGCTCGACCGGATCTGGCGGGTCAAGCCGACGACCTTCATGTAGGCTCGGGTCGGTCAGGACGTCGGGTTAGGCAGGGCGTATTCCTGCCGGTTCTGGCCCGACGGGCCGTCGATGGTGATCCCGATCCGGGTGGCGCCCGGCTTGGCCCCGTTGATCAGCGCGTTGTACGACCACTCGGTGGCCGACCCGGTGCAGCCGCTCGACTGATCGAGCGTGATCCGGAGCTCCATCTCGATGGTCGAGCCGGACTGGGTGGCGCCGGTGCCGAAGACGTAACAGGGCGACGGGGTCGGGAAGTGATGCTGGACCTGGACCAGCGATCCCGTCACCGCGATGGTGGGGGCCACCGGGGTGGCCGGCGGGTCGATGATCTGGAAGTTGATCTGGACCGACAGGCGGTCGTCGCCCGAGGTCAGACAGCCGGCTGCCAACAGAAGCGTGGCCACGAACGGAATCCGCATGGTGCTGTTCCTCCTTCAGTCCTGACGATCCCTCGCGCGGGCGAGGTGCTCCAACGCCGTCGATCGACCCACGACCGCCAGCAACTCGTTGACCGGTTCCGACACCGTGTCGCCCGTCAGGGCCACCCGGATCGGCTGCATGGCATCTCCCAGCTTGACACCCGAGGCCTCGGCTTGCCCTTTGATGGCCTCGTAAATGGCCGTCGGGTCCCAGGCCGTGGCCGGCAGGGCCTCGAGCGCCTGGACGGCGAGTCCCAGGCTGGTCCGATAGGCCGGGCCCATCTTGCGGATCAGCGCCTCGCCCTTGGGCTCGAGGACGGCCCGGCCCGGATCGAGCCGGACGGCCACCCGCTCGGCGATCTGCAGCACGGTCCGAGCCCGGCTCTTGACCGCGTCGATCAGGGGACCGATCGGCCGATCCGGGGCCGGGACGCCTAGCCGGTCGAGGTCGCGACGGACCTCGGGCTCGAGAGCCTCGGCCGGCAGGGCCGAGAGGTACTGCCCGTTCATCCACTCGAGCTTGGTGAAGTCGAAGACCGCGGGCTTCTTCTGGATCGCCTCGAGCGAGAAGAGGGCGATCAGATCCGCTTCGGCCAGGATTTCCCGATCCTCGCCGGGAGCCCAGCCGAGCAGCGCCAGGAAGTTCCGCATGGCGGCGGGGAGGATGCCCTTGTCGCGATAGTCGCCGACGGCGGTGGCGCCGTGCCGTTTCGACAGCTTCTTCCCATCCGGTCCGAGGATCATCGGCACGTGGCCGAACACCGGGATCGGGGCCCCGAGCGCGCGGTAAAGCGCGATCTGCTTCGGGGTATTGGAGATGTGGTCGTCGCCGCGGACGACGTGGGTGATCCGCATGGCGATGTCGTCGGAGACGACGGCCAGATTGTAGATCGGGGTTCCGTCGCTCCGGAGAATGACCAGGTCGTCGAGGTCCTTGCCGTGGAAGCTGATCCGCCCGTGGACCGCGTCGTCCCAGGCGATCTCCTCGTCGGGCATCAGGAACCGGACCGCAAACCGGTCGCCGGCGGCGACGCGGCGGGCCACCGTCTCGGCGTCGAGACGATGACACCGGCGGTCGTAGCGGAACCCGTCGCCGCCGGCGGGCGCGCTCTGGCGCTGCGCTTCGAGTTCTTCCCTGGTGCAGAAGCAACGATAGGCGCGGCCCGACTCGAGCAGCCGCATCGCGTCCGCTCGGTGGCGGGCGCCCTCCGCGCCCTGGAAGTACGGCCCCTCATCCCAGGTGACCCCGAGCCAGCTGAGGCCGTCGAGGATGACCTGCGTGTGCGCCTCGGTGCTGCGGGCCTGGTCGGTGTCCTCGATCCGGAGGATGAACGTCCCGCCGGTCTTCCGGGCATAGAGCCAGTTGAACAGGGCGGTTCGGGCGCCCCCGACGTGAAGGTATCCGGTTGGCGAAGGCGCGAAGCGAAGGCGGGGGCCGTTCTGGGTCATTCGGGGCAACGTGTCCGCGTGGGGCGGGAACGAACGGAGTGGGAGGGATTCGAACCCTCGATAGGGGTTTTCACCCCTATAACGGTTTAGCAAACCGCCGCCTTCAGCCTCTCGGCCACCACTCCAACGGGGTTGGAAATTGGCCCGAGAGGCTCACTTACGCAACCCGGGCCTGGCCCGGCTCAGCGGGGAGAACCGGGCTGCCGGGTGCGGACCGCCTCGGCCAGCGCGTTGCAGGCCAGGACCGTGGCCACGATGAGGAGGCCGGGGTAGACCGCGAGCCACGGCGCGGTCGCGAGGTTCTGCTGGGCGCCGGTCAGCATCGACCCCCAGCTGGCCTGCGGTGGCTCCACCCCGAGCCCCAGGAACGACAGGGCCGACTCGGTCAGGACCGCCTGCGCCACCCCGACGCTGGCCGCTGCGGTAAGGACGGGGACGAGATGCGGCAGGACATGGCGGCGGAACACGCCGAAGCGGGACTGACCGAGCGCCTCGGCGCTGAGGACGTACTCCCGTTCCCGAAGGGTCATGGTCTCGGCTCGAACCAGGCGAGCGATGCCGGTCCAGGCGGTGAGCCCGACGGCCAGGACGAGGCTGGCCGCCGATCCGCCGAACAGGGTCATGATCACGAGGAGCAGGAAGAACGCCGGGACCGCGAGCGCCGCGTCGAGGAGTCGGCTCACGGGTTCGGCCAGCCAGCGCCGGCGGGAGGCCGCCAGGGCCCCGACGCCCGTGCCGACGAGCAGGGCCACCAGACCCGCCGCCACCCCGACCAGGAGCGAGACCCGGCCTCCGGCCATCAGCCGGGCCAGCACGTCGCGGCCGCTTTCGTCGGTGCCCAGGGGATGGAGCGCCGACGCCGGCGCGGCCGTCCGGGCGAGGTCGATGGCGGCCGGGTCGGTGCCGTGGAGCCAGGGACCGATCGCGGCAAAGAGCGACAGGACGGCCAGGCCGGCGAGGGGGCGGAGCGGGATCCGACGGCTCATCTTCGACTCCGGATCCGGGGGTCGGCCCACCCCGCCAGCAGGTCGAGTCCGAAGTTGGCCACCACGACCGTCGCGGCGACCACGAGCGCGATGGCCATGACCAGCGGGTAGTCCCTGCCTAACGCAGCCTCGACGCCCAGGCGTCCCATGCCCGGCCAGGCAAAGACCGTTTCGGTGACGGCCGCGCCCCCGACCAGCAGTGGCACCTGGAGGCCGATGGCCGTCAGGAGAGGGAGCAGCGCGTTCCGGAGGACGTGTCGGGTCAGGATGGCCGACCCGGCCAGGCCGCGGGCTCGGGCCGGCGGGAGGTGGCTCGCCTCGAGGGTCGCCGCCACGGCGTTCCGGAGGTAGCGGATCAGTTCGGCCGCGAGCGGCAGCGCCAGGACCGCCGCCGGCAGCACCAGGTGACGGAGCCGGTCGACCAGATCGGCCGGCATGCCGGGGGTCATCATCCCGCCTGCCGGCAGTACCCGCCAGCGCGCCGCGAGCAGCAGGATCCCGACGATCCCGAACCAGAACGGCGGAATGGCCAGGGCGGTGAAGTTGACGACTCCCACGATCCGGTCGAACGGACCGCCGGGCCGCTGTCCGACGGCGAGGCCGACCGGCACCGCGATGAGGATGGCGACCACCAGCGCCGTGGTCACCAGGAGGAGCGTGTTAGGCAGCCGGCCGAGGACCGTCGCGAGCGTCGGCGTCTGGTAGAGGAAGCTGTCGCCGAGGTCGCCGGTCAGGAGCCGGCCGTGCCAGCGGAGATACTGGACCCCCAGCGATCGATCCAGTCCGAGGCGCGACTCGATCGCGGCCCGCTCGACCGGCGAGAGCTTCGGGTCGGCGAGGACGGCCGGACCGCCCGGCGCCGCGTGAATCAGCACGAACGTCGCCGTGGTCACCGCCCAGAGGACCAGCAGTCCCTGGGCCGCGCGGCCGACGAGTCGGCGGATCATCGACCGCCAGCGGCGAAGTAGAATTTCTCGGTGTGGCGCAGGGCGTCGCGAATCCCGAGCGCTGGGAGGCCGTGGAGCGTGGCGCGCCGGACCTGGAGTTCCCGCGGGTAGTAGAGCAGCAGGACGGGCGGATCCTCCGCCTCGACGGCCTGGAACTCATGGTACGCGGCCCGCCGGACCGCGGGGTCGAGCGAGGCGCGGCCCCGCGCGAGCAGGCTGTCGGCCCGGCGGTTGGAGTAGAGCACGTCGTTGTTGGATTGCGCGGTGCCGTAGTAGGAGAACTGATCCGGGTCGAGCGGGGTGTTCCACCAGATCAGGTACGCTTCGTGGCGGCGCGGCACGACGTAGTCGCGCACCAGGGACGCGAACTCCATGGTATTGATCGTCACCGACACGCCGATGGCGCGGAGCTGCTGCTGCACCGCGACCGCGGCCTGCTCCCGACTCGGGTTGCCCTTGTCGACCAGGAGGGTAAATCCGAACGCCTGGCCGCTCGCGTCCCGGAGCAGGCCGTCCTGCCCTCGGCGCCATCCCGCCTCGGCAAAGAGCGCGAGGGCGGCGGTGGTGTCGTACGGGATCCGGGGCAGATCGGCCGCGTAGTACTCGCCGAGGGCGACGGGGATGGTCCCCTGCGGATAGTCCGCGGAGCCCTTCATGACGCCGTCGATGATGGCCTGGCGGTCGACCGCCAGCGTCAGCGCCCGGCGGACGAGCGGGGATCGAAATCGCGGGATGCCCTGGTTGAACCCGACGTAGTAGTGCTGGGGCACCGAGACCTGGTCGACCCGAAGGTCGGGATCGTTGCCGAGGCCGCTCAGGTTGGCGGGTTCGAGGGTGACGAGGTCGAGTTCGCCCGCCAGCATCTGGGCCACCTGGGCGTTCACGTCGGGAACGATCTTGACGATGATCCGGCTCAACCGAGGCGGACTGCCGTGGTACCGGGGATTGGCCCTGAGGACGACATAGCTCCCGGCCACCGACTCGGCCACCTGGAACGGTCCGGTGCCGATCGGGCGCGACCGGTTGAACTCGACCGCGTCGGCGATCCGACCCTGAAACGCGTGGGCCGGAATGATGCCGGCGTTGTGGCCGAGCAGCGTCAGGAACGGCGCGAAGGGAGAGCGGAGCCAGAACTTGACCGTCAGCGAGTCGGGGGTCGTGACCGAATCGATGATCGAGAAGTCCGACCACTGCAGGGTCCCGGACTTGGGGTCGAGGATCTGGTCGAAGGTGAACTTCACGTCCCGGGAGGTGAAGGCCGTTCCGTCGTGCCAGACGACCCCCGGCCGGAGCGCAAAGGTGTACTCCCGTTCGTTGGTCGACACCTCGAAGGAGGCGGCGAGGTCGGGCTCCGTGGTGGTGGAGTCGCCCGGCCGCATCAGGCCGGGGAAGATGATCTTGTTGATCAGGACCGACCCGATGTCCGGCGACAGCGGGGCGTTCATGATCGGGTCGTTGATGATCGCCAGGCGGAGCGTGTCGGACGGGGGGGCCTGGCGGCCGCACCCCGCCAGCGCGAGGAGCGTCATCCCCGCGGCCAGCCCGACGCGAGACCGGGTCAAACCGCGGCCTCCACCAACTCGGCGGCCTCGCGCAGAGTGGCGACGAGTCGATTCTGGCCCCGGACCAGATGAGTCAGGATGAAGCCGACTCGCTCCGGCGGCGCGGCGACGAGTTCGAGGGTCGGCGCCAGATCCGGAAGAGGCGGGATCTGCTCCGCCTCATCGTGCCAGAAGCGGGGCCGGGTGGTGAAGTTGACGGGCACCAACAGGCGAGCCAGGCGCCGCAGCGCATGGTTGACCCGCATCACCGCCGGGTCCGTGGCCGGCGACTCCGCCACGGCCCGGGCCCGCTCGTTCAGGCGGGCGACCGCGGCGTCGAGTCGCGAAAGCGCGGCCCGGCTCGGCTCGAGCGAGAACCGATTGCCCGCGCCCTGTTGATAGCGCTCCAGGGTGGCGCGGAAGTCGGCGAGGGTGCGGGCAAAGTCGAACGGCGCAACGGTCGCGTTGGCCGTCTGCATTACCGCGGCCAGGTAGATCCGTATGTCCAAGTCGAGGATCGTCCGGTCGGCGATTTCCATCGTGTCGTCCTCGGTATGCCAGGCGATGTTGGCGCCGCAGCCACCGACCGCGTAGTAGCCCTTGGCCGCCCTGGCCTCCGGGCTCATCGTGGAAAGGAGCATGAAGAAGCTCGAGATCCCGATGTTGTTGAAGGAGTAGTCGCCGGCCTGATAGGGGCGCTCGCCCTTGGCTTCCTTGCCCGCCAGTTCGCGGATGACGCCCTGACAGAACGCTTCGGTTTCCGGCATCCACGAGACGTCGAGGTACTCGGTGGCCCACCGGCACCCCGGGGAATCGCAATTGACCTGGGCAATGCAGCCCTGGTCGAGTTCGTGGGCGTAGTGGTCGGCGAACCAGGTGCTCCCCGCGTAGCGCCCGGTGGAATGCCCCGGCCACCAGGCAATCCAGACGGAGCGCCGAAGGTCGGCCCGGTGCTGCCACAGGACCCGGGCGATTTCGAGCAGCGTGCCGTCGCCGACGGCGTTGTCGCCCACGCCGACGTCCCAGGAGTCGTAGTGGCCGTGGAGGAGGACGAATCGGTCCGATTCCTCCGCGCCCGGGATCTTGACCACCGGAATCGGCGACTGGTACCAGCCCTCTTCCAGGTCGGCCTTGATGGTGGCGACCTCGTGGCGGGCCGCCGCTTCGATGAGCTTCTGGCCGGACGGCCGGTTGACCGCGACGACCGGGATGGTCGGCTTCCGGGGCAGGTCGAACAGGTCCGGGGTGCCCCAGACGGTGGTGCAGATCCCCCAATGCGGATTGTCGCCGGGGTTCACCGCGATGAGGCCGACGGCCCCCAGGGCTTCGAAGTGGGCGACCTTGCCGGGCATCCC
>JAEUJH010000482.1 GCA_016794825.1 Gemmatimonadota bacterium | reverse complement strand
AGGACCAACCCGGCGTGCGCGATGGCGTCGATCCCCTGTTCCGGCATCGAGCCGTGCGCGGCGCGACCCTCGAGAACGATCTCGAACCAGGCAAAGCCCCGATGGGCCACGGTCACCTGGAGGTCGCTCGGTTCGGCGATGAGGGCCGCGTCGGGGCGGAATCGTGCCAACACCTCCTCGGTGCCGAGGCTTCCGAACTCCTCGTCGGCGACACAGGCCACCAGCAGGTCGCCACGGAGCCCGCGGCACACGGCCCGGCGCGCGGCCACCATGATCGCGGCCAGGCCACTCTTCATGTCGAACGCGCCCCGCCCCTCGACCCGGCCGTCGATCCGGCGGGGCGCGAGCGGATCGCCGTGGTACCCGGCCACCGAGACGGTGTCGGTGTGCCCGTTCAGCATCAGCGACGGGCCGCCACCCGATCCGGCCGCGACGGCCACGACGGAGGGTCGGCCCGGGGTGGCCTCGAGCCAGTGCACCTCGAACCCGGCGGCACGCAACCACTCGGCGCAGAACGACGCCATCCGGGTTTCGCCGGCGGCGCCGGGTACGAGGCTGGGATTGACGGAATCGATCGCGATCAGCCGCTCGAGGAGGGCGACCGGATCATCGGCGGTCGGGTCGCCCGGCGGCGGAGCCGACGCGGGCGTCAGACCGACGGTCCCGAGGACCGGGGGCCGAACCGCTGCAGCGAGCGCGCCTTGGCCTTGGCGGCCTCGACCTGGCGGTTCTTCGGTGGCGCGGTGGTGATGAGGGAATCGAGGAGGCGCTTGACCACGGCCGTCACGTCGACGACGGCCTGATCGAAGACGGCCGCGTTGGCGGTCGAGGGTTTGGTGAACCCGCTCACCTTCCGGACGAACTGGAGCGCCGCCGCGGCGACTTCGGCATCGGTGGCGGGCGGCTCGAAATTATTGAGGGGGCGAATGTTCCGACACATGGGTCACCTCAGCTCTCCGGTCCCGGGTTTGATCGACTCGTGCACGGCCACGATCCGCCAGCGGCCGTCCTCCGGCGCGAGGACCTCGGTCCGGGCCGTGAACTCCCGCCAGGCGGCGCCGGTGGTGTCCGCTTTCTGGCAATCGAGAATGCCCGTGAGCACCGCCGAGGTCCGGGAGAGGACGTCGATCCGGAGTGGCTCGATCCAGGCGCACTCGACTTTGGTATAGGTGGCGTAGCGCGGAGGCGCGCCGCGAACGATGGCGGGCCAGTCGCCGATCTCGCCGTTGCCGACGTAGGCGGTGTTGCCGGAGTAGAAGGCCAGCACCGAATCGACCGCCCGGGTCCGCATGACCGTCACCATCTCGTTGGACACGGCGCGGATGGTGTCGGCGATGGCGGCGCGCGCGGCGGGATCGAGGTCGACCGCCGGGGGCGTCGCCGCGCATCCCGCCGCCGCGAGGAGCGCGACCAGGCCGAGGCGGGGGCTCACTGGTCGAGGTGCTCGGCGGCCCACTGGTTGATGTAGTCGATCAGTTCCGCCAGCGGCGTCCCCGGACCGAACAGCTTGCCGATCCCCTGCCCTCGGAGCGCCTCGGCGTCTTCGGCGGGGATGATGCCGCCACCGGTGACGAGGATGTCCTGGCGACCCGCGTCGTCGAGCAGCTTGCGGACCCGGGGAAAGAGCGTCATGTGGGCGCCCGACAGGATCGAGAGGCCGACCACGTCGACGTCTTCCTGGATGGCGGCGGTGGCGATCATCTCCGGGGTCTGATGGAGCCCGGTGTAGATGACCTCCATGCCCGCGTCGCGGAGCGCCGCGGCCACGACCTTGGCGCCGCGATCGTGTCCGTCGAGTCCCGGCTTGGCCACCAGGACCCGGATCGGACGGGAGAGGGGTTTGGTCTGAGTCGTCATGGGAGCCTAGAAGAAGACCGGTTCCCGATACGCGCCGTAGACCTTCTCGAGGGCGTAGCGGATTTCGTAGAGGGTGCAGTAGCTGCGGGCGCAGTCGAGCATGGCCGGAATCACGTTGCGGCCCTCGCGGCCGGCGCGGCCGAGTTCGTCGAGCGAGCGGTCGACGGCGGCCTGATTCCGCTCGTTGCGGAGGCGGCCGAGTCGTTCGCGCTGGGTTCGATCCGCCTCCTCGCCGATCTTGAGGATCTCGAGCGGACGATCCGGCTCTTCCTCGACGAACGCGTTGACGCCGACCACCGGCCGGGTGCCGCTGTCCATCTCGTCCTGGAACCGGGCGGCCGACGCGGCGATCTGGCGCTGGAACCAGCCCTTCTCGATGGCCGCCACCACTCCGCCGTGCGCGTCGATCTCGGCAAAGAGGCCTTCGGCCTCGCGCTCCATCGTGTCGGTCAGGGCCTCGACGTACCACGAGCCGCCCAGCGGGTCGGCCACGTTGGGCACGCCGGTTTCGTAGGCCAGGATCTGCTGGGTCCGGAGCGCCACCCGGACCGACTCCTCGGTCGGGAGGGCCAGGGTCTCGTCGAGCGCGTTGGTGTGGAGCGACTGGGTCCCGCCGAGCACCGCGGCCAGGGCCTGGTAGGCCACTCGGACCACGTTGTTCATCGGCTGCTGCGCGGTCAGGCTCACCCCGGCCGTCTGGCAGTGGAACCGCATCTTCCAGCTGCGCTCGTCGGTGGCGCCGTACTTCTCCTTCAGGCGGCGGGCCCAGATCCGGCGGGCCGCCCGCATCTTGGCGATTTCCTCGAAGAAGTCGTTATGCACGTCCCAGAAGAACGACAGCCGGGGCGCGAAGCTGTCGACCGGGAGCCCGCGGGCCATCCCGTGTTCGACGTAGCTGAACCCGTTGGCCAGCGTGAACGCCAGTTCCTGGGTGGCGGTGGCCCCGGCCTCGCGGATGTGATAGCCGGAGATCGAGATCGTGTTCCACTTCGGGGTGTGGGTCGAGCCCCATTCGAACATGTCGACGATGATCTTGAGGGCGTCCTCCACCGGGTAGATCCAGGCGTGCTGGGCCTGATACTCCTTCAGCATGTCGTTCTGGACCGTGCCCTGGAGCTGGCGAACGTCGACGCCCTGCTTTTCGGCCGCGGCGATGTAGAAGCACCAGAGCATGGCCGCCGGGCCGTTGATGGTCATGGAGGTCGAGACCTGATCGAGCGGGATGCCGTCGAAGAGGGTCTCCATGTCGGCCAGGCTCGAGATGGCCACGCCGCACTTGCCGACCTCGCCCTCGGACCGGGGGTGGTCGGAGTCGTAGCCCATCAGGGTCGGAAAGTCGAATGCCACCGAGAGACCGGTCTGCCCGCGTTCGAGCAGGAACTTGTAGCGGGCGTTGGTGTCATGGGCGGTGCCGAACCCGGCGAACTGCCGCATGGTCCAGAGCTTCCCGCGGTACATCGTCGGATGGACGCCGCGGGTGAACGGGAAGTTGCCCGGCAGTTCGGTTCCACCCAGCGTGTCGACCAGGTCGACCGGCGAGTAGACCGGCTCCACCGTGCGCCCCGAAATCGAGGTGAAGTTCCCCTCGCGGAGCGGCAGCTTGCCGTAGGCGGCCCGCCAGGCCGCCACCTCGCGACGGAGGGCCTCCAGCTCGGCCGTCGAAGCCGGCGGGATGGTGGCGGGTTTTCCGTTTCCAGGCGTCATCGTGATGCTCCTGTTCTGATCCCCTCGACGACGGCGGCTGCCACCTCATAGGGGCTGGTCCGGCCCGCCGCCATCTCGTCGAGTTGGCCTTCAATGATCGCTTCCGCGCCCGATTCGTTCCAGAGCCATCGGTCGACCGACCGGCTGACGACCTCCCGGGTCCGCTGGAGGAGCCGTCGCCGCCGCCGCTCGGCCAGTTCGCCAGTGGCGGTCATCTGGTCCCAGTGCCGGTCGAGGGCCTGGAGGATCGGGCCGATCCCCTCGCCCTGACTGGCCGTGGCCAGGAGGACCGGTTGTTCCCACGCCGGCTTCCCGTTCTGCCCGGGTTCCGGCGGCAACGCGGCTCCCGCGTGCTTGAGCGAAATCCCGTGATGGGCCTTGATCCGGCGGAATGCGTTCCCCTTCCGGATGCCGAGGGTCACGTCGATTTCGTGCTGCAATTTTTCGGCCCCGGGCCGGTCGGCTTTGTTGATGACGAAGAGGTCGGCGATTTCCATGACCCCGGACTTGAGGGTCTGGATCCCGTCGCCCGATTCCGGCACCAGCACCAGGATGGTCGAATCGGCCATCTTGGCGACGTCGAGCTCCGACTGCCCCACGCCGACCGTCTCGATCAGGATCCGATCGTAGCCGGCGGCGTCGAGGACGTCCGTCACTTCCCGGGTGGTCGTGGCCAGCCCGCCCAGGGAGCCACGGGTGGCCATCGACCGGATGAAGACCCCGGGATCGAGGGCCACTGACTCCATCCGGATCCGGTCGCCCAGCAGGGCGCCCCCGGTAAACGGGCTGGTCGGGTCGACGGCAACGATGGCGACCGTGGCGCCGGCCTGACGGTAGGCGGCGGCGAGCTGGAACGTCAGCGTCGACTTCCCGGCCCCGGGCGGCCCGGTAATGCCGATCCGCCGGGCGCGGCCGAG
>JAEUJH010000479.1 GCA_016794825.1 Gemmatimonadota bacterium | reverse complement strand
GTCGATGGCGATGTTGTTCGAGCCGTTCCGACGCCGGCAAAAGGACCGTGACTACGCCTTCAGCGGCAGTGGGCTGGGCCTGTCGATCTGCCGCAAGCTGGTCGAGGCCATGGGTGGCGAACTCCAGGTCGAGACCGGCCCCGCGGGGACCCGCTTCCACTTCAGCCTCGAGCTGCCGCCCGTCGACTCCGGCGCCATCCTCGGGGGCTAGATGCGGCGCCTACTGCACGTCGTCGGGGCGCGGCCGAACTTCATGAAAGCCGCCCCGGTCCTCGCGGCCGGGCGGCGCCGAGGGGTCGAGTCCATCCTGGTCCACACGGGTCAGCACTACGACCACGCCATGAGCGAGTCGTTCTTCCGGGACCTCGGGTTGCCGCCGGCGGACGAGAACCTCGGTGTCGGTTCCGGTACTCACGCCGAACAGACCGCGCGAATCATGCTCGGGTTCGAGCCGGTGCTCGACCGCCACCAGCCCGACTGGGTGATCGTGTACGGCGACGTCAACTCGACCATCGCCTGCGCGCTGGTCGCGGCCAAGAAGGGAATCCGGATTGCGCACGTCGAGGCCGGGTTGCGGAGCCGCGACTGGGGCATGCCGGAGGAGGTCAACCGGGTCCTCACCGACCGACTGGCCGACCTGCTGCTGACGCCGAGCCGTGATGGCGACGCCAACCTGCTGGCCGAGGGCATTCCGGCCGAGCGGATCCGGTTCGTCGGCAACGTCATGGTCGACACCCTCCTGAGCCTCCGCGGGCGCGCCCGCGACCTCGGCGTGCCGCGGTCGATGGGACTGGAACCCGATCGATATGTGTTCGTGACGCTCCACCGGCCGTCCAACGTGGACGACCGGGATACGTTGGCGGAACTGCTGGCCGCGCTCGATGACCTGAGCGGCGACCTGACGGTTTGCTTTGCGGTCCATCCCCGAACCCGCCGGAAGATGGCGGAATTCGGTCTGGCGCCGCGGAGCGAGTCCGTTCGGCTGCTGGAGCCACTCGGATATCTCGAGACGGTCGGATTGGTGGAGCAGGCGGCCCTGGTGCTCACCGATTCCGGCGGCCTGCAGGAAGAGACGACGGTTCTGGGCGTCCCGTGCCTGACCGCGCGGCCCAACACGGAGCGACCGGTGACGGTAACGGAGGGGACCAATCGGCTGGTGGCGTCGACCCGGGCCGCGGTGGGCGCGGGCGTGGCGGCGGTCCTCCGGGATCGAAAGACCGGGGGCGCTGGCCCCCGGCGGCCCGAGGGATGGGACGGTCAGGCCGGCGAACGAGTCATCGAGGCGATCCTCGCGGCCGGGCCGGTGACGACAGCATGACGACGGACGCGACGATGGAGACTTCGACGACTTCGCCCTCGGGGCTTGATCGCTGGGCCGCGGCCCGCGACATCCTGCTATCCGCCGCCGCCGTCGGCCTGGTCGCCGGCCTGCTCGAGGCCGGGATCCACGTCGTCAGATTCCGGTGGTTCGGTCAGTACACCTGGACCAGCGGGCAGATCGGCTGGATGGCGCCGCTGTCGTACCTTGCCTTTCTGGGGTCCGGCGCCGTGCCTTCCGCCGCGCTGGCCGCGCTTCGACCCCGGTGGCCGGTGGTGGCCTGGTTCGTCGCGGTGGCCTCCGCGAGCGCTGCCTTCGCCCTGGTTCGGGTCGGGAGTGCGCAGCGGTTGCACCTGGTCGCCATGGCCGCGATCGCCGTCGGGGTTGGAACCCAGCTTGGGCGTCGGGTGTACCGGGCCCCGGTCGCGTGGTCGTCGCTGGCGCGCCGCACGGTGCTCGCGGGGAGTCTGGCCGTGGTGGCGTTGGCGGCCATTGGCCTCGGGTTGCCCGCCTGGCGCGAACGGAGCGGCATCGCCGCGTTGCCAGCGGCCGACCGGGACGCGCCGAACGTTCTCCTGCTGGTGCTCGATACCGTCCGGGGCGAGAGCCTCTCGCTGTACGGCTATTCCCGGCCCACGACGCCTCGGCTGAGTGGTTTCGCGAGCCGCGGCGTCGTCTTCGATCGGGCGATCAGCGCCGCGCCGTGGACCCTGCCTTCCCATGCGACCATGTTCACGGGCCGCCAGCCCTGGGAGCTCGGCGCCTCGTTCCGGAGTCAGCTGGACGGGCGCTATCCAACGTTGGCGGAGCGGTTCAGAGAGCGGGGGTACCTGACGGCGGGTTTCGTGGCGAACACCATGTACGCCAGCGAAGAGACCGGCCTTCAACGGGGCTTTCTCCGGTATCAGGACTATCGCATCACGGTCAAGCAGATCTTGCTTGGCTCGGAGTTCGGGCAGCTGGTCAGCAGCACCCGGTCGAAGCTGGCGATCCGGGCGGCCGACATGGCGACGGCGCCGATCATCAACGACTGGTTGCTCTCCTGGTTGCCGGATGCGCGCCGATCGGGGAGGCCCTTCTTCGCGTTCCTGAACTTCATGGACGCGCACCTGCCTTATCGGACGCCGGCCCCGTGGGAGGCCAAGTTCCGCCGTGACGATCCGATGGTGGACCGGTACGATGCGGCCGTGGGGTTTCTCGACGATCAGGTTGGCCGGCTGCTCGATGAACTGGACCGTCAGGGTGTGCTGGACAACACCATCGTCGTCGTCACCGCCGATCACGGCGAGCACCTCGGCGATCACAAGATGGACAACCACGCGAACAGCCTGTACCTCCAGCTGCTCCGGGTGCCTCTCGTCGTGGTGTTTCCCAAGTCGGTGCCCGCGGGGCGGCGGGTCGTCGAGCCGGCTGGTCTGATCGACCTCCCGACAACGCTGCTCGAACTCGCGGGGGCGACCGATCCGGCGGTCGGGGGACGTTCGCTGCGGCGGTTCTGGACCGCCGATTCGGCGAACCCGGTCCAGCCGCCGTTCATCGTCTCGCAGGTCGATCAGCATCCGATTCGGCGATCGTGGTACCGGAACCGTGACGGGCCGCTCTGGGGCGCCCTGGGCGAGGGGCATCACCTGATCGAGAATCCGGACCGCTCGATCGAGTTGTACGACTATCTGGCCGATCCGGGCGAGGTCACCAATCTGAGCGC
Organism: Gemmatimonadota bacterium; assembly: GCA_016794825.1. Taxonomy (GTDB): domain Bacteria; phylum Gemmatimonadota; class Gemmatimonadetes; order Gemmatimonadales; family GWC2-71-9; genus SHZU01. The sequence continues at coordinate 2,018 of JAEUJH010000479.1, read as the reverse complement.
GGACTCGACCCGGCGGGTGTGGGCGACGAGGCTGCGCGCCGTGCTCGATTCGGCTCGGGCTGGTCGCTAGCGGGAGGGTTTCGTGGCGCATCCTGAATCCCGGGCCGAATCGACGTCCCGACTGAGCCACGCGATCCTGATCCTCGCGTCCGCCGGATTCGTGGCGCTCGCCACCGGGGTTGCCGAGGCGGCGTATCTCGGAATTCGGCAGTCGATCCTGGGGCACTTCATCTGGTCGAATCGGCAGTTCGCGTGGATGACGCCGCTCTCGTGGCTGGGGTTCTTCGGGGCGATGGCGCTGCCGTTCGCGCTGGTGGGGGCGCGGTGGCCGCGGTGGCCGGTTCTGCCCGTGATGGTTGGCGGCCTGACCTTCCTCGGCGCCTCCGGGTTCATTCGACTCGCGAGCGCCCACCGGCTCCACCCGGTCGCCGTCGGGGTGCTCGCCGTCGGCGTGGCGCTCCAGGTCGGGATCCGGGTCCACCGACGGGCGCGAGACTGGCGGCGGATCGTCAGGGTCGGGGTGCCGGGCCTGGCCGGTGTGGTCATGCTGTGGGGGGGAGCCACATCGTTCGTGTGGCAGTGGCGGGAGCGCCAGGCAACAGCGGCGCTTGGCGCACCCCCGAGCGGCGCTCCCAACATCCTGCTTCTGGTGCTGGATACCGTCCGGGGGCACAACATGAGCCTCTATGGGTATCCCCGGCCGACGACGCCCGTGATCGACCGGCTGGCCGCCCGTGGCACGACGTTCGACTGGGCGTTCAGCACGGCGCCGTGGACCTTGCCGTCGCACGCCACGATGTTCACCGGTCGGTGGCCGTGGGAGTTGTCGGTCGGGTTCCTGGCCCCATTGGACGGGGCATTCCCCACCGTGGCGGAGCGCCTCAGCGCTCGGGGGTACCTGACGGCTGGGTTCGCCGCCAATCACATCTATGCCACGTACGAGACCGGCCTGACCCGGGGCTTCGTCCACTACGAGGACTACCCGCTCACTCCGAAGCAGATCGGGCTGAGTTCGGAACTCGGTCAGATGTTGAGCGACAAGAAGTCGAGCCTGGCGATCCGCCACGTCGATCGGTCGTACGCCGAGACCATCAACCGGCGATTCCTCGACTGGTTGCCGACGGCCGGCGGTCGGCCCTACTTCGCGTTCCTCAACTTCATGGACGCGCACCTGCCGTACGAAACGCCGGCCGACTGGGAGCGTCGATTCGATTCGGCCGCGGATCGACGGGTCAATCGGTACGACGCGGCTCTGGGGTACCTCGATTCCCAGCTGGGCGTGTTGTTCGATTCGCTGGCGGCCCGACACGCGCTCGACAACACCATCGTGATCATCACGTCGGACCACGGGGAACACCTCGGTGACCACGGGATCGACGATCACGCCAACAGCCTCTACGCCCAGCTCCTCCGGGTTCCCCTGGTCGTCGTGTGGCCCGAGCAGATCCCGAGCGGTCGGCGGATCGAAGCGGCGGTGAGTCTGATCGACCTGGCTCCGACGATCATGGATCTGGCGGGCGCTTCCGCCGATTCCGGATTCGTCGGCTCGAGTCTGCGGCGGTTCTGGGAGGCCGACTCGGTTCCCGGCGACTCGGTGCTGTTCGCAGCGGTCGATCAACACCCCATGCGGAAGAGCTGGTACCGGAATCGCGATGGTCCCCTCTGGGCCGCGATCACGGGCGAGCATCATCTGATCCTGAATCCCGATTCCACCCGGGAGCTGTTCCGGTACCGGGTCGATCCCGACGAGTCGGCCAACCTGGCGGCGGACCCAACCGAGGCGTCGTTGGTCCAGCGCCTCCTGGCGGCCCTGCGACCCCAGATGGGCGATCACTGATCCCCAATCCACCCGGGGGGTACCGCTAACTGCTTCAATGGTCTAGACTTCTGGCGCCCTGACGCGGGCCGGTATTGGGCCGGCCCAGGGGCGCTACCTCAAGTGTGGGCCGGCGATCGGTCGCAGTTCCCGACCGAATCCCCGCGACCGGATGGTCGGTGCGGCGGAGCGGTGGGAGCCA
>JAEUJH010000476.1 GCA_016794825.1 Gemmatimonadota bacterium | reverse complement strand
CCACCGCCATCGCCGAATTGGCCACGTCCCATCTGACGGCGGGCACCACCCGGATGGCGGGCGCGTTCATGACCTTCATCGCGATCGGTTTCGGGGTGGCGCTCGGTGCCCGGGTCGCGACCATGGTGGCCGGCGCGGCTCCGATCGTCTCGCCCGACCCGCTTCCCGCCATCGCCAACTGGCCCGCGCTCGGCGCCAGCGCCGTCGCCTTTACCATCCTGCTCCGCGCCGCCTGGAGCGACTTCGGCTGGATCCTGGCCGCCGGCATCCTGGCCTTCGTGGCCACCCGCGCCGGCAGCCTGCTCCTTGGCCCGGAACTCGGCGTGTTCGTCGGAGCCCTGGCGGTCGGGCTCGGGAGCAACCTGTTCAACCGCCGGACCGAACGGCCGGCCGCGATAACCCTGGTGCCCGGACTGCTCACCCTGGTTCCGGGGAGCGTCGGGTTCCGGAGCATTTCAGCGTTGCTCGACAGCCAGGTCGTGGCCGGCATCGACACCGCGTTCAGCATGGTGTTCACCGCCGTGTCGCTGGTGGCCGGGCTCCTCACGGCCGCCGCGATCTACCCCGAACGCCCGCTGGCCTGACGCCTCGAGCGCCCGGGCGGCCGTCGACGACCGCGGACCGAGCCCCCGGCTCTTGCATTCTTCCGACCGGCTGCCGATTGGCGCTGCCAACCGCTTCACTTCGAGTTCGGCCGGCACCGGGATCCAACCCTCGGTCGCGCAGAACGTTGCAGCCCTCGGGCGCCCCGGAAGCCACCCCGGACTGGCACTGCGATTGCCCTTTGCACCGTCATGATCGCCGTCGCTCTGGGTCTGCTGCTGCAGACCGCCGTCGCCGCGGGGGAACCCGTCGCCATCGCCGATTCCCTTCGGACCCTGACCACCGCCGACAGCGTCCTGGCCGCGCCGGTCCGGCGGACGCTCGGCCCACCCCGATGGGACCTGACCCTGCTCACCGAAGCCGCGGCCGACACCGGCCGACGCCGCAAGCTCCCGTCGATCGAATACAGCGACATTTATCACACCCGGGTCGGGATCCATCGGACCCTGAGCTACGTCATGATCCCGCTGTTCGTCGGTTCGGCGTACACCGGGTTCCAGCTCCGGAACAAGAAGGAAGCCGCCCCGAAGTGGACCCGCGACATCCACGGCCCCCTGGCCGCGGGGACCGCGATCGTCTTCGGGATGAACACGCTCACCGGGGTGTGGAATCTCTGGGAGGGCCGGCAGGACCCCGACGGGCGGGGCAAGCGGCTGCTCCACGGCGCGCTGTTCATCGCCGCGGCGGCGGGCTTTACCTACGTCACGGCGGCGGGCGACAACATCAGCGACTCGGGCCGGGCCAATCACTGGCACCGGGACATCGCGCTGGGCTCGATGACGGTGTCGTTGGTGAGCTGGTCGCTGATGCTGCTTCGATAGAAGGCGCTACTCGCCGCGGAGGCGGTCGAGGTGCAGGGTGGCGCCGAGTTCGGTGAAGATCCGCTCGGCCAGGGCCCGCGCCGTGGCCACCTCGTCGACCCGGCCCAGCCGCGCCGCGGCCCGGGCCTCGATGGCGGCGCACTCGCCTTCGAGCAGCGCGCTCTGGTGGCCGGCCGCGATCTGCCGGCCGGCCCGGGCGGCGTCGAGCGCGCGGCCCGGCTCGCCCACGCGGAGCCACCGCTCGGCCCGGACCCGGAGCACGTCGGCCTGTCCGAGTTCATCGGCCGCCTCGCGCGCCAGGCGGTCGGCCCGGTCGAGCGCCTCGGCGGCCAGGGCAAACTCCCGCCGCTCCAGCATCGTCTCGGCGCGACCCACCGTCATCAGCGCCAGCAGGACCGAGTCGCCGACCACGTCCGCGTGGCGGACCGCCTCGGCACCGAAGTCCTCGGCTCCCTCGAGGTCCCCCTCGAGGCGGCAGACGATGGCGAGGTTGTAGCAGGTTTCCGCCAACCCCCGTCGATCCGCCATCCGCTGATACGCCAGGAGCGCCTCGCGATAGCGGCTCCGCGCCACTTCGGTCCGGCCCTCGAGGTGGAGCGCGGAGGCCAGGTTGTTCGAGGCCCGCGCCACCAACTGGGTGTCGCCCAGGGCCCGCCCGATGTCGAGCGCCTCGGCCCAGTAGCGCCCGGCGTCGGCCAGGCGGCCTCGCTCGAACATGATCGCGCCGAGGAGGTTGAGGGTCCGCATCCGCCCGTCGTCGTCCGCCCGCGCCCGGAATTCGCCGAGGGCCGCGCCGGCCAGGTGCTCGCCGGCCGCGAGCTGCCCGAGCCTCGTGGCGGCGGTGGCGACGCCGAGCGTCAAGGCGGGTTCCCGCTGCCGCTCGGACACCTGGTAGCGCGCCAGCACGTCCTGGTAGCGCCCCTGGGCGAGCAGCGCCCGCAGGTCGCGGATCGGGTCGGCGTCGGACGGGAGCATCACGGTCCGGATCGTTCCTCAGTAGGCGATCGCGTAGCGGCTGAACGAGGTGAGCCGGGCCTCGAGCTCCCGAATCCCCTCGACCTTGACGGTTCCGATCTTGACGAACGGATCGCCGAGGTTTTCCTGGCGCCAGATCGAGAGCTTCCGCTCGGTTTCGTCGTCGTCGGCGTCATCGTCGCCGTCGTCGTCGAAGTCGTCGTCGGCCTCGTCGTACTTGAGCTTGAGCCGGGCCGGATCGGTGGAGCTGAACTTGAGCCCCGAGGGCGACAGCTCGACCATGAACTTGCCCGGCACCGCCCGCATCACGATCCGGACCGAGTCGTCGAGACCGAACGGCGTCCCGTCCGGGCGCGCCAGCAGGGTGGCGTCCTCGATCTTGAGTTCGGCGAACTTCTCACCCTGCTGACCGGAGGCGGTCCGGAAGTAGATCGCCGCCTCCGACTTCCGGTTCCGCTTGGCGTAGAAGGCCACCGAATCGGAAAAGAGGGCCGGCGCCGTCCCGGGGAGTTCGAGGACGACGAGATCGCCGAGGTTCTTCGAGGTTCCGGGCGGATCCGGCTCGGCCGGAGATTGACCGCAGGCGGTCACCGCGGTCACCAGCGCCAGCGGCAACCATCGGGTTCGGTTCGACATGAGCACGTCCAGGCTGATCATTCGGTATCACCGTCGAGAATGCGTTGAAGGCGGGGCCGCGAAATGCCGAGTCGGCGGGCGGCCTCGCTCTTGTTGCCGTCCACCCGGGCCAGCGTTTCGAGCGCGGCCGAGCGGATGATGGTGCCGAGCGGCGCCGGGAACGGGAGCGGCCCGGCGTCCTCCCGGATCGGCCGGGTCACCGACAGCTCGGTCAGTTCGAGCCGGCCCGGCGGCGAAAGCACCAGCGCCCGTTCGATCGCGTTGCGGAGTTCCCGGATGTTGCCCGGCCACGGGTGGGCCTTGAGGGCGTTGGTGACCTCCGGTCCGATGGCCGGCACCGGCAGGTCGTGCTGCGCCGCGAGCCGACTGGCAAAGGCCACGGCCAGGTCGACGACATCGTCGCCCCGCTCGCGCAGCGGCGGCAGCACCAGGTGGATCACGTTGAGCCGGTAGTAGAGATCCTCGCGGAACGTCCCGCTCGCCACCGCCTGGGCCAGATCGACGTGAGTGGCGCCGATGACCCGGACGTCGATCCGGCGACTGGTCTGGCCGCCGACCCGGCGGATTTCCCGCGATTCGAGGGCCCGGAGCAGCTTGGGCTGGAGATCGATCGGCAGGTGGCCGATCTCGTCGAGGAACACCGTCCCGCCGTCCGCCATTTCGAGCAGGCCCGGCTTGGCGCTGACGGCGCCGGTAAAGGCGCCCCGTTCGTGACCGAACAACTCGCTTTCGAGCAGATTGGCCGGAATCGCGGCGCAGTTGATTTCGACGAAGGGCGCCCGCGACCGCGGCGAGTGGAGGTGAATGGCCCGGGCCAGCAATTCCTTGCCCGTGCCGGTTTCGCCGCCGATCAGGACGGTCACGTCCTTGATGGCGGCCACTCGGCGGGCGTGGGCCAGGGTGGCGAGGAGCGTGGCGCTCCGGCCCAGCATGGCGTCGAATCCGAGCGCGTCGCGCTCCGACGCCGCGAACCCCTCGGCGGCGATCGCCGCCGACCGTTCCCGCGCGATCCGTTCGAGTGACCGCCGGAAGAGGTCGAGGTCGCCGGGCAGCGCGAAGTAATCCCGGGCGGCGCGGGCCAGCGCGCCGACCGCCAGGCGATGATCCGGCGCGGCCCCGACCACGAAGGTGGGCAGATGCTCGCCGGCCCGGGTTTGCGTCAACCAGTCGAGGGCCTCCGGTTCGCGGCCTCCGGCCAGCACCAGACACGCCGCGGCGGGGGGAAACGGACCGGATTCACTTCCCGGTCGTTCCCGCCCCGCCAGCCCGGCATCTCCGAGCAACTGCTGAACCGAGTCCGCGAAGCTGTCGGAGAGCTTCACGATCAGGACCTCTGGTTCAGCCATGCCCGTTCGCGTCAACGATCCTCGCGTCCATCACAGTCCTTGTCTTCGAACAGCCGGAACGAGTTCCGAATGTTGTCGGCCACGAGGCCGTAGAGCGGCTTGCCCCGGAGAGCCAGGGCCGGATCCACCAGCCCGCCCTGACGGACGAACCAGGTCTTGACGTCCACCATCAGGGTGAGATCGGTCGGTCCGGTCAGCCCGACCTCGAGCGGCGGATCGAGCGACACTTTCTGCTTGGCGTTGACGTCCGTCTCGAAGGTGAACGGCGCGCCGTCGTAGGTGCCGGTGACCCGGACGCTGATCTTGTCGAACGTGGGGTTGGCCGCCAGGAAGGCCGCGTCGCCGCTTCCCTCCGGCTTGTGGATCCGGAACTCGGCCCGGCGGTA
>JAEUJH010000435.1 GCA_016794825.1 Gemmatimonadota bacterium | reverse complement strand
GAAGAGCTGACCGGTGGCGGGGGCGAGTCGAGCGACTCGCCCCCGCCCCGTTTACCGCGCGGCGATCTCGCGCACCCCCTCGATCAAGCGCTCCACCTCCGCGTCGTTCGTGTAGCAGGCGGCGCCGGCCCGGACCAGACCCTCGGAGCCGAGGCCAAGTCGTTCGATGACGGTCGCGGCGTAGAAGTCGCCGTGCGACACGAACAGCCCCCGCTCGGCCAGGCCCCGGGCCACGCTCGACGAAGGCACCCCCTCGACCACGAACCCGATCGTCGGCGTCCGGGGCCGATCCGGACCAGGCCCGAACCGACGAACGCCCGGAATCGCCCCGAGTCCCTCCCAGAGACGACCGAACAGCGCCCGCCCCCGCTCGTGCAGAACCCGGTACGCGGCGGCGAGCGATTGCCGTCGATCCTCGCGCGGCGCGATCGACGCCATGAAATCGACGGCGGCGCGGGCGCCCACGATGCCCTCGTGACTCAGGGTCCCGGTTTCGAGCCGCTCGGGCGCGGCATCGGGCGCGGGGCGGAGCTTGGGAACGTCGACCCGATCGAGCAGTTCCTTCCGCCCGAACAGGGTGCCGAGATGGGGGCCGTAGAACTTGTACGGGGAGCAGGCCAGGTAGTCGCAGCCGATCCGGGCCACGTCCGGGAAGACGTGCGGCACGCCGTGGACCCCGTCGACGAAGGAGGGGATCCCGCGGGCGGCCGTTTCCCGGCAGATCGCCGCCACGTCGGTGACCGTTCCGAGGGCGTTGGACGCCCAGCCCACCGCCACCAGGCGGGTCTTCGGACCGAGCGCGTCGAGCAGTCGATCGACCTCGAGGGTCCCGTCGCCAAGGCGGAACGGAATCCGCTGCAGGACGAGCCCGCGGTCGCGGGCCACCGCTTCCCAGGGTCCGACGTTGCCGTGGTGATCGAGCGCCGTCACCACGATCTCGTCGCCGGATTCCCACGCCCGGGCCAGACCCCGCGCCAGATGGAACGTCAGCGTCGTCATGTTGGCGCCGAAGACGATCTCGTCGGGACGGGACCCGAACAGATCCGCCATGGCCTGCCGCGCCTCCGCGATCAGCGCGTCGGTCTCGTGGCTGGTCGGATATTCCCAGTGCGTGTTGGCGTTGTGATGGGCGAGGTAGTCGGCCATGGCATCGATGACCGTACTCGGTACCTGGGTACCACCCGGGCCGTCGAAGAACCCGACCGGCTGGCCCCGATGACGGCGGGTCAGCGCGGGAAACCGATCCCGGATCTGGTCGACGGACAGCGTGGAGGGGTTCGTCATCGGAGGTCGGTGTGAATGGTGGCTGGCCTCAGGCCGTCGGGCCAAGCTTCCGGGTCAGGATCTCGCCAATGGCCTTCGGATCGGCCTTGCCGCGGCTCTTCTTCATGACCTGCCCCACGAAGAAGCCCAGCAGCTTGAGGTCGCCGGCCCGATAGCGGGCGATTTCGGCGCCGGCGGACGCCAGGACCTCGTCCACCCAGGTCTCGAGCGCCGCGTCGTCCCGGACCTGGACCAGGCCGAGCCTAACGGCGGCCGCCCGGGGTGCCTCGGCGGTCCCGCCGATTTCCGCCAGCACCTTGCGGGCGGCCTGGAGGCTGACCGTGCCGTCGGTCACCATCGCGATCAGATCGGCTATGGTCGGCGGCGGCGCCGGGAACGCGCCTCGCTCGCCGTACCACGCGAGGACTTCGCCCATGACCCAGTTGGCCGCGGCCTTGGCCGGGGCGCCGGCCCCGACGACCGCCTCGAAGTAGTCGGCGACGGCTCGTTCGGCGGCCAGGACCCGGGCATCGTATTCGGGCAACCCGTAGTCGCGGGTCAGCCGGAGCCGCTTGGCCTCCGGTAACTCGGGGAGCGCGGCGCGCTCGGATTCGATCCAGGCCTGGTCGAGCACCAGGGGCGGAAGGTCGGGGTCCGGGAAGTAGCGATAGTCGTGGCTCTCCTCCTTCGACCGCATCGGGCGCACCTGCCCCGTGCCCGCGTTGAAGAGGAGGGTGACTTGTTCGATGGCGCCGCCGCCGTCGAGGATCAGGGCCTGTCGGGCCCGTTCGAGTTCGAGGGCCCGCTCCACATTGGCGAAGCTGTTCAGGTTCTTGAGTTCGGTCTTGGTGCCGAGCCTCGAGTCGCCGGCCGGGCGGAGCGAGATGTTCGCGTCGACGCGGAGGCTGCCCTTCTCCATGTCGCAGTCCGAGACCCCGGCGTAGATCAGGATCTGCTTCAGCGTGGTCAGGTAGGCCCGCGCTTCGGCCGGGCTCCGGAGATCGGGCTCGCTCACGATCTCCGCCAGCGGCACGCCGGCCCGGTTGAGGTCGATGGCCGTCCGGCCCGGGATTCGATCGTGGACCGACTTGCCCGCGTCCTCTTCGAGGTGGAGACGCGTCACCCCGATGGAGACGAGCCCCCGTTCCGGCGACGCGCAGCGGACCTGGCCGCCGGTCGCGAGGGGACGGTCGAACTGGGAGATCTGATATCCCTTCGGCAGGTCGGGATAGAAGTAGTTCTTCCGGGCAAAGACGCTGGTCGGGTGGACGGTGCACTCGAGGGCCAGGGCCGCGCGCGATCCGAGTCGGATGGCCGCCTCGTTCGGCACCGGCAGCGCCCCCGGCAGGCCGAGACAGACCGGGCACACCTGGGTGTTGGGTTCCGCGCCGTAGGTGGTGGCGCACCCGCAGAACAGCTTCGATCGAGTGGCGAGCTGGACGTGGACCTCGAGGCCGATGACCGTCTCCCAGTTCATCGGACCACCTCGGCCACGGGGTCGATGGCGCGCTCGAGCGCCCCGGCCACGGCCAGCATCCGGGCCTCGTCGAGCCACGGCGACATGATTTGGAGTCCGACCGGCAGCCCCTCGCTCCGGCCCACCGGGAAACTCATGGCCGGCAGCCCCGCCAGGTTGGCCGAGCAGACGAACACGTCGGCGAGGTACATCTGGACCGGGTCGGCCAGCTTGTCGCCGGCCTTGAACGCCGGCGTCGGGGTCGTCGGGGTGAGCAAGGCGTCGACGCCGCTCGCGAACACGGCCCGGAAGTCGGCGGCAATCAGGCTCCGCGCCGACTGGGCCCGGCCGTAGTACGCGTCGTAGTAGCCCGCGCTGAGGACGTAGGTGCCGACCAGGATCCGTCGGCGGACCTCGGGGCCGAACCCCCGTCCCCGGGTGGCCTGGTAGAGGCTCCGGAGATCGCCGGCGGCGCCGATCTGCCGGTTGCCGTAGCGAACGCCGTCGTAGCGGGCCAGGTTGGCGGCC
>JAEUJH010000349.1 GCA_016794825.1 Gemmatimonadota bacterium | reverse complement strand
GACATCCCGCAGGGCAGCGCGGCGTTCACCAACGCCCGGATCATCACGCTCGACCAGAAGCGGGTGGTGAACGGCACCGTGGTCGTGACCGGCAGCCGGATCAGTTGCGTCGGGAGCTGTCGGATCCCGGCCGGGGCCCGGGTCTTCAACGCCGGCGGCAAGACGATCGTGCCGGGCTTCATCGACGTTCACTCGCACAACTACCGCGAGCACCGCGGCATCATCCCGCAGCGCAACACCGAGGGCGCCATCTTCCTGGCCTACGGGATCACGACCACGATGGACCCCTCGATGTGGTCGCAGAACCTCTTTCCGACGGCCGAGATGGTCGACGCGGGCCTGGTCGTCGGGCCGCGGGTCTTCACCACCGGCGATCCGCTCTACTCCGGCGACGGCTCGCGGCAGGAGGACTTCACCTCCTACGAGGTGGCCGAGGCGGGCATCAAGAAGCTCGCCAGCTGGGGAGCCGTGTCGCTGAAGCAGTATCTCCAGCCCCGCCGCGAGCAGCGCCAGTGGGTCACCGACGTGGCCCGGAAGGTCGGGATTCAAGTCACCTCCGAGAACGACAATCTCGAGTACACGCTCGGGATGATCATGGACGGGCACACCGGGTTCGAGCACCCGATGAGCTACACCCCGCTCTACGGTGACTTCACCACCTTCCTCGGCAAGGCGCAGGCGACCTACTCGCCCACGTTCATGGTGGGCGGCCCCGGGCCGTGGAACGAGGAGTACTGGTACCAGGAAGCGGAGGTCTGGAAGGACGCCAAGACCCGGCGGTTCATGCCCTGGCTCCAGTTCATCCCGCAAACCCGGGAGCGGATGACGCGGCCGGTCACCGACTACAGCTATCCGTGGATTGCCCAGGGCCTCGCCGACATCGTCGCGGCCGGTGGGTTCGGCGCCATCGGCGCCCACGGCCAGCACAACGGCCTCGGATCGCACTGGGAAACCTGGATGGCCGCCAGCGCCATGGGCCCGATGGGTGCGCTCGAGGTGGCCAGCCTCCACGCGGCCCGGTTCATCGGCAAGGAGAAGGACCTGGGCTCGATCACGGTCGGCAAGCTGGCGGACTTCATGGTCCTCAACGCCAACCCGCTGGTCAACATTCGGAACACCGCCGACATCCAGTTCGTGGTCAAGGGCGGCGTCGTGTACGACGACGAGACGCTCGACGAGGTCTGGCCCCGAACCCGCAAGTACGGGATCGGGCACTGGGTCAATCCGGACGCGCTCAAGCAGGACGACAAGCCGATCCGGCCCTGAGTCAGGCGGGAATGAGGCTCTCCCGACTGACGATCGTGGCGGCCGCGATGTTCGCGGCCGCCTGCGGACCCACCGACACCACTCCGACCGGCAGAGGGTCGGGGTCGCTGGAAGTGGCCGTCGACGATCCCCGCCTTGCCGTCATCCTCGGCAGCCGGGACAGCCTTCGCGTCACGGTCGACCGGACCGGCGGGTTTGCCGGGCCGGTGGGCATCGCGATCGAAGGCGGATCCACGACCGCCACGACCCTGGTGTCCGGAATCCGCGAGAGCGGAAGCCAGACCATCGCCTGGATCGTCGTCGACGTCCCCGAGTGGGCCGTTCCCGGCGACTTCCCGTTCACGATCCGCGTCTCCGGCGCCGGCGGACTGACGGCCACCACCGCGGCCCGCCTTCTCGTCCGTTCCAACGCCGATCCCCTGCCCGTCCTGAACGTCACGACGGCCGGCGGTGCCCCGATCGAATCCCGCGAGATCTACCTGCCCGGCACCTTTACCCTGACCGACGCGGCCGGTCAGGTGGCGGCCCAGGGCAACCTGGACATTCGCGGCCGGGGTTCCAGCACCTGGGGCATGCCCAAGAAGCCATATCGACTCCGGCTGGCCACCAGCACGCCGCTGCTCTCGATGCCGGCCAACCGCCATTGGGTCCTGCTGGCCAACTTTGCCGACAAGACCCTGCTCCGGAACGAACTCGCGTTCGAGCTGAGCCGGATCCTCGGCATGGAGTACACGCCCCGCTCCCGACCGGTGTCGCTGATCCTGAATGGGAGCTACGATGGCGTCTACTACCTGACCGAGCACATCCGGATCGGATCCAACCGGGTCGACATTCCCGAGCTGCGGGTAACCGACACGTCGGCCACCGCCATTACCGGCGGTTACCTGATCGAGATCGACGCCCGTCGGGGCGAGGATTTCTGCTTCGACTCCTCGATGACGTTGAGCGTGTTCTGTCTGTCCAATCCGGAGACGCTCCTCGAGCCGGCCTGGGCCCGGCAGCGGGAGTACATCGAGAGCTACGTTCGACGGATCGACACCGTGCTCCTGGGTCCCCAGTTCGCCGATCCGGTTTCGGGATACTCGGCCCTGATCGACGTCGAGTCGGCCCTGTCGTACTACTTCGTCAACGAGCTGTTCCGGAACGTCGACGGCAACCTCCGCCTCAGCACCTTCCTCTACAAGAAGCGGGGCGGGAAGCTCTTCTTCGGTCCGGTCTGGGATTTCGACCTCGCCATCGGCAACGCCAACTATGGCGACGCCGACCGGGTCGAGGGGTGGCATATCCGGACCGCGCCCTGGTTCGAGCGGATGTTCCAGGATCCGGTCTTTGCCGCCCGGGCCCGGACCCGGTGGCGGCAAATGGTGACTGATCGAGTGCTCGAACGGCTGATGACCACGATCGACGCCCGGGCGGACTCCCTCGGCTATGCCCAGGTCCGGAACTTCCAGCGCTGGCCGATCCTCGACACCTGGGTCTGGCCGAACCGGGTGGTGACCGGCTCCTACCGCGGCGAGATCCTGGCCATGAAGCAGTGGCTGGCGGATCGGTGGCGGTGGATGGACGGGCAGTTCACCCAGTAGGTACCCCTCCCGAAACCCGGGAAACGGCCCCAGAATCCGGGGACGAGTTGTTCTGACCACCGACCGGATGGCCGGGCGCTCGGGTTCGTTTCCAGGAGTCGTCCCATGGTTCGATCGATCCTCGCGACGGCGGCTGCCGTCTGCCTCCTCGGCCCCCCCGCCGCGGGTCAAAACCGGCCTGAGATCATCCGCACGGCCAACGGCGTTCCCCACATCTACGCCGACGACCTCTGGGGCGCCGGATACGGGTTGGCCTGGGTCCAGCTCGAAGACTACGGGGCCCGGGTGGTCAACGGCCTGGTGGCGGCCAAGGGCGAGATGGGTCGAGTCTTCGGAAAGGACAGCCTCGAGGGCGACTTCTCGCGCCGGCCCGTGCATGCGCTGGCCCGGTCGCGCTGGCAGAGCCTCGAGGCGGGCACCCGCGCGGTCTACGAGGGATTCGCGGCGGGGATCAACGACTACGTTCGCGCCCACCGGGCCGAGTTCGCGGCCGGGATCGAGCCGGAGTTCGTCGGGTGGGACATGTTGTCGCGGGAAATGGGCGGTGCCGGGATCGCCGCCGCTCGCCGACTGGTGCAGCGGCAGCTGACCCGGTCCGCGCCGGCCGCCCCCTCGCGCGGCGGAATCGACCAGCCCGACGACGGCTCCAACGCCTGGGCGCTCGCGCCGAGCCGAACCCGATCCGGCCGAGCCATCCTGCTTCGGAACCCCCACCTGGCCTGGGATGCGGGCTACTACGAGGCCCAGGTCGTGATCCCCGGCGTCCTCGACTTCTACGGCGACTTCCGGATCGGTACCGCGTTTGCCGTGGTCGGTGGATTCAACCGCGACCTCGGCTGGGCCACCACCAACAACGACATCGACAACGACGAGATCTACTCGCTCGATCTGGCGCCCGGCCTGGTCGACCACGTGCTGCTCGACGGCCGGCCGGTGGCGCTCACCCGCCAAACCGTGACGGCCGAGTATCGAAACGGCCCGGGCTACACGTCGGAGACCAGGGAGTTCTGGCTCTCGCCCATCGGTCCGGTCGTCGAGCGCGCCGGCGGCAAGGTCTACGTCGTCCGCACGGCCGGCGAGGGCGAGCATCGAGGGGGCGAGATGTTCCTCAAGATGATGCGCGCCACCTCGCTCGCCGAGTGGCAGGCGGCGCTCCGGCTCCAGGCGCGTTCCACGTCCAACCTG
>JAEUJH010000343.1 GCA_016794825.1 Gemmatimonadota bacterium | reverse complement strand
CAACCGGCAGGTTAGGCACCGAGAATGCCGCCCCACGATGGAGCGGCAAATCGTGGACCGCCTGATCGGAAACGCGCCCATGAAGCTGCGATGGCCCCTTCGTCGGCGGACCCAGGGTTCGTATGTCCGGTCGTCGGATGTCTCCGTCGCCCGGCATGGCGATCGGGTCGTCCTGATGGACCTGGCGGGGGAGCAGTTCTACTCGCTCGATCAGGTGGCCGGTCGGATCTGGGACCTGCTGGCCGAACCGGCCACGCCGGCCGCCCTGGCCGAGCGGATCGCCGAGGAGTTCGACGCTCCGGTCGAGACCATTCGGGGCGATGTCGCCGAGTGCCTGGCGGGGCTCGAGCGCGACGGACTGGTGCGGGCCCGCTGATGGGCGTTCGTCCCTGGTTCGTCACGGCGTTTGGCGCGGTGGCGATGGCGCGGTTGTCGCTTCGGTTCGGCGGGTTTCGTCGGACCCTCCGGTGGGCGCGCTGGTACGGCGATCGGGTCGCCGGGCGGGCCCCGCGGGGCGTTCCCGACCGGATTGCCCGGGGCGTCGCGGTCGCCGCCGCGTTCTTTCCGGGCCGGGCCATCTGCCTCGAACAGTCCGTCGCGCTCTACCTGCTGCTGCGCCGCTGGGGCCATCCGGCCACGCTCCGCGTCGGGGTGCAGCCCTATCCTTTCCTGGCGCACGCGTGGGTCGAGCTGAACGGCGCGCCCCTGCTCGAGAACGACGACGACATGGTCAAGTTCGTCGCCTTTCCGGAGGCGTTCGCGTGAACCCGTTCCTGGCCGTCGTCGACCTGGCGGGCGGAACGGTCGGACTCGACGCCGTGACGGCGGCGTTGCCGGCGCTTGGCCAGAGCAACGGCGAGGCCCAGGTCCTGCTCGATGGCTCCTGGGGTGCCGCCTGGGTTTCGGCGCCGGAACTGGCCCGGCCCGGGATCGCGCATCGTCATGGGATCCTGGCCCTCGGCAGCGTCCGGTTGACCGACCGCCGCTACCTCGGCGCCGAGCGACACTCGGAATCCGATCTCGACCTCGTGGTCGATCACTACCTCCGCCGGGGAACCGCGGCCTTTCGCGATCTGATCGGCGACTTCTCGTTCGTGCTGTGGGATACCCGGGCCAACCGGGTGGTCGCGGCCCGCGACGCGCTCGGCGTCAAGTCGCTGTTCTACCTCCGACGCGGCGATCGGATCGCGGTCGGGTCGCACCTCGATTGCTTCGAACCCACCGATTTCGATCGCGACTTCATCGGCTCGTTCCTCGTCGGCCTCCCGGCCGCCACCGAGCGGACCATCTTCGCCGACGTGTCGCGATTGCTGCCCGGCCATTTCCTGGTGGCCGAGCCCGGCCGAATCCGGACCGAGGCGTACTGGAGCCCGGACGAATTCGAGGCCCAGGACCGGGTGGTCGACGAACGGGCGGCGGTGGCCGAGTTCCGGGAGCTGTTCGACGACGCGGTGGCGGCCCAGCTGGACGACGGCCAGCCCGCGTGGTCGCAACTGTCCGGCGGGCTCGACTCCTCGTCGATCGTGGTGGTGGCGGAGCAACTGGCCATGCAGGGTCGCGTGCCCGGCCTCCTCGGCACCCAGACCGTGGTGGACACGCTGAGCGAGGGCGACGAGACCCGCTACTCCGATGCGGTCGCGGCGCGGTGCCGCCTCCCGAACGAGCGGGTTACCGACTACTGGGCCTGGCAGGCGGGCTCGGAAGGTCCGCCGTCGTTCGCCGATCCGCGCCCGTTCCTGCCCTTCTATACCCGCGACCGGGCCATGCGCGACATGGTTCGCCAGGGCGGCGGCCGGGTCCTGTTGAGCGGCTATGGCGCCGACAACTATCTCGCGGGGAGCTATTGCTACATCGCCGACCTGGTCCGGACCGGGCGGCTGCGCGAGGCGGCCGGCCAGCTCACGGACCTGGCCGTGGCCACCCGGCGCTCCTTCTACGACATGACCCGCCGCCATGTCATGACCCACCTGGCGCCGGCGTGGTTCCGGCGGCGGGTGGCCGCGCGCGACATGTCGTTGCCAGCCTGGTTCGAACCCGAGTTCGCCGCC
>JAEUJH010000315.1 GCA_016794825.1 Gemmatimonadota bacterium | reverse complement strand
CGGGTTCCAGCGGATTGCCTGGCGGTTTGCCGGCGACCAGGAGGCGGCCCTCAACCTGGCCCTCTCCGGCGAGGCCGATCTGATCGAGACGATCACGAGCCCCGACGCCCGGCAACGGGCCGGTGGCGACAGCGCCGTGTCGCTGCGACCCTATCCGTCCGCCGTCTACGGCTTCCTCGGGTTCCGGCTGGCCGATCCCACCAACGCGGCCCATCCGATCCTCGGCGATCGGCGGGTTCGCCAGGCGTTGACCCACGCGGTCGACCGGGGCCCGCTGGTCCGGACGGTCATCGGTGCCGACGCGGTGGTCCCGCCGGGGCCGATGTCGCGGGCGCTGTGGATCTGGGACGACTCCGTCACCACCCTGGGCTACGACACCACCCGGGCCGACCGACTGCTCGACGACGCCGGCTGGCGGCGGGGCCCCGACGGAGCCCGGCGGCGCGGCGGCCGCCCGCTGGCCATCGACATCCTGGTGCCGGCCACCAGCACCGCGCGGCGGCAGCTGGCCGAAGGGATCCAGCAGCTGTGGCGCAACCGGGGGGTGGAGGCCACGATCACCGCGGTCGACTTCCCGATCTTCCAGGAGCGTCTGGGACAGGGTCGTTACGACGCGATGATCGGGGCCTGGCTGGACGAGCCGAGCCCCCGGGCGCTGGCCCTCCAGTGGACCGGCCAGGGCATCGGCGTCCTCAATCATGGTCGCTATCGCAGCGCCACGTTCGATTCGCTCTTCCAGGCCGCTCTCGACGCCCCGACCATGGCCGCGGCCCGACCCCGGTGGCGGGCCGCGCTCGACACCCTCAACGCCGACGCCCCGGCCATCTTCCTCTACACTCCCACCAACGTGGCGGTCGCGAGCCGGCGGCTCGATCCGATCACGGTCGACCCGTTCTCGTGGCTCCACGAGATCGGACGGTGGCGAAAGACCCGCTGAATCGCGGCTCCCAGCCACTCGTTTCGACTCGCCCGCGCGGTTTCGGCGGGCGATAGGGACGATTGGCCCTCTTGCTGATTCTCCGGGTGGCGGTACTCTCCGCGGGACGCTTCGATCGCCGATGTTACCACTGGAACTTTCGCTCCTCGAACCGCCGTACCACGATGTCGCGCCGCTCGTCGGCCGGCCTCCCGCCCTGGGCGCGATCGCCGTTGCCCGGGCCGACGGACCGCGGGGCTTCTCGACCGAAATGGCCACCCTGCTCGACCGGGCCCCGTGGACCGTGCCGTGTGTCGTCCTCCGCCCGAGCTCGGTCACCCCGTCGGTTCTGCAGCGGGTCTGGGAACTGCCGGGCCAACCCGCCTTCGTCGTCGTCACCCAACCCGGCGACCGGCTCCTCCCGGCCGGCATCCTGACCGCGATCGCCAATCGGCCGGCCCCGCTGACCCCCCTGCTGGTGGCCTACGTGGTTCGCCGGACCGGGTCAGTCATTCTCGGCCAGAGCCTCGACCAGATCTGGGCGGCCCGCGACCGGTCGAACGACACCACGGCCGAGCGGACGATCCGCTATCGACTCAGACGGTTGGGGAAATACGGCCGGTATGACTGGATCCGGATCCGGCGGCTGATCCGGGCCAAGGTCGAGGGCCGCAACCTGACGGTGGAACAACGGGCCCAGCTGGTGGGCACCGAAGCCCGGACTCTCCGGGGCTGGATTGCCCGATACCTCGGCACCACGATGAAGAACTTCCGGGCAATGGCGGGTTGGGAGTGGATCCTCGAGACGGCCCTGCGACGGGGTGGATTCCCGCTCGATCAGCCCGGCCCGGCGGCGGCCCGCCGGCAGGCGGAGATGGTGGGCGCCTAGTCGCCTAGCCGTCGGCGCGGCGGTCGCCCAGGTGCCGCATTACGTCCCGCCAAGCCTGTTCCCGATCCTTCCCCACTCGCTCGAACACCGCGGCGAAACGCCGGTGCTGCATGCCCGTGAGTCGTCGCTCGAGAGCCGCCCCCTCCCGCGACAGCGTGAGCCGGCGAACCCGGCCGTCGCGCTCGTCGTCCCCCGAGTCGACCAACCCCGCCGTCAGCAGCGCCCGGAGCGGCCGGTTCAGGGATTGTTTGGTGACCTGGAGCAAATCGAGCAGATCGCCGACGGTCAGACCGGGGTGCCGAGCCACGAAATAGAGAATCCGATGGTGCGCGCGGGCCAGTCCGTGAGTCGCGAGGACCCGGTCGGGCGCCTCGACCAGTCGTTGGAATCCGTAGTACATCAGCTCGAGGGCTTGATCGAGCCGCGGCGACATTAGGTCAGTCATATTGACATATTAGCGGGTCGGCCGGTATCTTGCAATAAAGGTCAGCACCGTTGACTTATATCCGGCGAGGCACCGCATGAGGTCCCAACGAATGCGAGGCGCATGGCTGGCGCTCGGGGCAGCGATCACGATGACCTCCCCGGCACCGGCGCAGCGGAACGAGCCGGGCAGAGCGGTCGCCCGGCCGGCCGTCGATTCCCTGGTGGCTCGGGTCCTGGCGGAGTGGCAGGTGCCCGGGGTGGCGATCGGCGTGGTTCGAGACGGCCGCGTCGTCCTGGCGATGGGCGCCGGGTTCCGTGACCGGGAGCGGCGGCTCCCGGTCACGCCGACCACCATGTTCGGGATCGGCTCCAACACCAAGTCGTTCACTGGACTGCTGCTGGCGATGTTGGTCGCCGAGGGGCGGCTTTCCTGGCGGGAGCCGGTCCGCCACTACCTGCCCGAGTTCGAACTGGCCGACCCGGTGGCCACTCGACTGGCCACCCTGCCCGACCTCCTCAGTCATGTGACGGGACTCCCTCGCCACGACGGCCTTTGGTATGGTCGGAGTTGGAGCCGTCAGGACATTCTCAGCCGGCTCCGGTATCTCGAGTCGAGCGCCACCTTCCGCCAGACGTGGCAATACAGCAACCTGATGTACCTCGCGGCCGGTCTCGTGGCCGAGCGGGTCGCGAACGCCACGTGGGACGATCTGGTCGAGCAACGGATCCTGGTTCCGCTCGGCATGACGGGCACCCGGACCCGCTACCGCGATCAACTCGCCACGGCCGAGCGGGCGTTGACGTACGAACTGCGCGATGGTGTCGTCGAGCCGGTCCCGCTCCGTGACGCGGACGACATCGGCCCGGCCGGCTCGATCGGATCCACGGTCGTGGACATGCTCCGCTACGTGCAACTCTATCTCGACCGGGGGGTGATCGACGGCGCTCAGGTGATCCCGGCCGCGGCGGTGTCCGCCATTCAGACCCCGCTCGCGGTCGTGGGAGCCGACATCGGCGCGCCCGAATCGGACTTTCCCGAACTCGGGATCCGCGCCTACGGACTCGGCCTCATCACGACCACCTACCGGGGCGAGCGGATGATCCTCCACGGCGGAGGGATCGACGGCTACACGTCGCAGATGGCCTGGATGCCGGCTCGTCGCCTGGGCGTCGTGGTGCTCACCAACTCGACCAGCCCGGCGTCGGAGATTCTCACCTACAGCCTCTTCGATCGGCTGCTGGGTCTCGACCCGATCGACTGGAACGGCCGGATGCGCGGGGCGACATCGGGCGGAACGGCGACGGCGGCATCGCGGTCCGTCACCGGGGGCGCCCCGCCTCGCCCCCTGGCGGAGTACGCCGGGCGGTTCGAGCATCCGGGATACGGGGCGATCGTGATCGAGGAACGGGGTGGACGGCTGGTGATGATCTGGGATCGGTTCCGCAGCGAACTCGACCACTGGAATCACGACACGTTCCGGAGTGGCGCCGAGGCAGCCCGTTGGGGCATCATCCCCAACCTGACTCGATTCTCGGTGACCTTCCGCGCCGCGGTCGACGGCCGGATCGATCGCGTCGAAATCCCCTTCGAGCCCGCGGTGGCGCCGATCCGTTTCCGGCGAGTGCTCTGAGGCCGGCTACTCCCCCCGCACCCGCCGAACCAGCCAGGCGATCAGGGCCAGCAGACCCGACACCGCGACGATGGCGGGTCCGGTCGGCAGGTCGAGCGGCACCGAGATGACGAACCCGATCGTGGCCGCCAGCGCCGCGGCGCAGATCGAACAGCCGAAGACGCCCCAGTAGGTCCGCGCCACCAACAGCCCCGTCACCGCCGGCACGACCAGGAAGTTGAAAACCAGGAGCACCCCGGCAAACTGCATCGCGAACGCGATCACCAGGCCGATGGTCAGGTACAGCAGCAGGTTCCAGCGAACCACCCGGTAACCCAGGGTCTGGGCCGTCTCGGGGTCGAACGACACGAACAGGAACTCCTTGGCCACCACGAGATGGAGGAGCAGCACCGGCACGGCCACGGCCAGGAGCACCAGGGTGTCGGTCCGGGTCACGCCGAGGATGTTGCCCTGGAGGAACAGGTCGTGGGCCTCGCCGGTGACGGCCTTGGCCACCAGCAGGATGCCCATGGCGGCGGCCACCGAATAGGTGACGCCGATGGTGGCCTCGTGGTGGAGAAAACGGCGTCCGCCGCCGACGCCGAAGAAGAGGGCGCCGGCCAGGGTGACGACCAGCGAGGTGCCGATGGTGTGGGCGTGGGTGCTGCCGAGGAGTCCGAACCCCGCCAGCCATAGCGCCAACCCGATGCCGGCCGACGACAGCTGGGCCAGCGCCGCGCCCACGAACACGATCCGGCGGAGCACCACGTAGACGCCCAGCACCGCGCAAGCCACTCCGATGACCAGCGCGCCGTAGAGCGCCTCCCGGAAGAGCAGCACGGCCTCAAACATGGCCGGTGCTCCCCTGGTGCGATCGGGCCACCACCACTCGATGCCCGTTGAACGAATTGACTTCGACCGGAAGCCCGTAGACCTCCGTCAGGACCGATTCGTTGATGATCTCGGCCACCGTCCCGAGCCGGAGCCGGCCCCCGAACACGAGGCCGATCCGGCGGACGTAGTTGGCCACTTCGTTGAGCGCGTGGCTCACCATGATGACCGTGAGGCCGCGATCGTCGTGGAGGTCGCGAACCAACCCGAGGATCTGGGTGGTCGACACCAGGTCCATCCCGTTGGTCGGCTCGTCCAGCACGAGGAGATTGGGGTCGCCGACCAGCGCCCGGGCGATCAGGGCGCGCTGCTTCTGGCCCCCGGAGAGCGAGGCCAGCGGGCGGTCGGCCAGGTCCGGAATCCCGACCTGCTCGAGCGCCACCTGGGCCGCCTTCCGGTCGGTGGCCCCGGGCCGGCGGCCGATCGGGATCCGGTCGTAGCGGCCCATGATGACGACGTCGCGCACCGTGAGGGGGTAGAGCGAGTCGACGTGATCGCGCTGAGGGACGTACCCGAACCGGAGTTCGGGATCGCGGGTGACGATGCCGGCGATGGGCGTGAGAGTACCGAGCATGGCGCGGATGATCGTCGTCTTGCCGGACCCGTTGGGGCCGACGACGCCCAGGAAATCGCCTCGGGGCACCTGGAACGACACGTCCTCCATCACCGGCCGCTTGCCGTAGCCGAGAAAGACCCGATCGAAGCCAACCAGGGGAGCGGTCACTCGACGGCCTTGGCCAACGCCTGGATGTTGTGGCGCATCATCCCGATGTAGTCATCCGCGCCCTTCGTCCCGCCGACCGAGGGTGGCAGCACCAGCACGGTGGCGCCGGCCTTGGCCGCCACGAAGTCGGCCGTCTTCCGGTCGTAGTACGGCTCCATGATGATGACCTTGGCGCCGGTCCGCTTCATCGTCAGGATCAACCCGGCCAGGTGCGACGGCGACGGCGGCACGCCCGGCTTCGGCTCCATGAACCCGACGATGTTGACCCCGGTGTACTCCGCGAAGTAGCGCCAGCTGGTGTGCCACGCCACGATCGGCTTCCCCTTGAGGCCCGCGCGGGCCCCGGCCCATTCGGCCGCGGCCTGGTCGAGCGCCGCTTCGAACCGACCGAGGTTGGCCGTGTAGGTCGCGGCGCCGGCCGGATCGAGTTCGGTAAACCGATCGCGGAAGAGGCGGGCGATCCGCTTGCCGTTGGCCGGATCGAGCCAGTAGTGCGGATTGCCGAGCGGATGGACGTCGCCCTGGCTCCGGTCGACGTTGCCGCTCGGCACGTCGATGACCGGAATGGCCTTCGACACGTCGACGTAGCCCGGCGCGCCCGGCTTGATCTTCGGATTGCGGGCCCCGTTCAGCAGCAGCGACATCCAGCCGATTTCGAGATCGAGTCCGACG
>JAEUJH010000291.1 GCA_016794825.1 Gemmatimonadota bacterium | reverse complement strand
CGACGTGTCGGTGCCGCCGGGCCTTCGGAAGACCCTTCCGGTGGACACCCATCGGCAGGCGTTTGCCTACATCTTTGCCGGGTCCGGCACCTTCCGCGGGGCCTCCGATCCGTTCGGGGTCCTGACCGAGAAGGCGGACGATTCGGTGGTTCGGGAGCAAACGGGCAACCGATCGCTGGTGGTGTTCGACACCGGCGACGAGGTGACGGTGCAAGCCGGCCCCGAGGGGATCCGATTCCTCCTGGTTTCCGGCAAGCCGCTCCGGGAGCCGGTGGCGTGGTATGGACCGATCGTGATGAACACCCAGACGGAACTCCGCCAGGCGCTCCAGGAACTGCAGGACGGCACCTTCATCCGCTGACCGCGGCGCTCGAAGCACCTCACCGAACCTGTCGCCACCCCGGCCCCCGCTCTAGCGGGGGTCGATCCCGTGGGCGACATTCCCGCCCATGAAACGACTTCTCCTCCTCGTGCTGACCGCGGCCGGCGGCGTGCTGGCCGCGATGGTCGTTCGGGCCTCGTCGCTCACCGCACCGGCGCCGTTGGGCCCCGATGACGCTGGATCGGCCCTCGTCCTCGACTCCGCCGGGGCGGCCGCCCGCCTGGCTGGCGCGGTCCGGTTCCCGACGGTGTCGTTCCGATCGGGCGGGCCGATCGACACCGCCGCATTCCTCGGGCTGCACCAGCACCTCGAGATCTCCTTTCCGCTGGTTCATGCCCAGCTGACGCGCGAGTTGATCACCGGCCTGAGCCTGATCTACACCTGGCCGGGGGCCGATCCGACGGCGGCCCCGGTGGTGCTGATGGGCCACATGGACGTGGTGCCCGTTCCGGAGCCGAGTCGAAAGCAGTGGACCCACGATCCGTTCTCCGGCGACATCGCGGACGGATTCGTCTGGGGCCGGGGAACACTCGACGACAAGACGACGGTCCTGTCGATCCTCGAGGCGGTCGAAGGACTGCTTCGCGAAGGGTACCGCCCGCCGCGCACGGTATATCTGACGTTCGGGCACGACGAAGAAGTCGGCGGTCGGTTCGGGGCGCGGCCCATCGTCGAGGCGTTGGTGGCCCGGGGCGTCAAGCCGGCGCTGGTGCTCGACGAGGGCGGCTTCATGGCGGCGGGCCTGATGCCCGGCCTGCCGGGTCGCGCCGCGGTCGTCGGCATTGCCGAAAAGGGCTACCTCAGCCTGCGACTGACTGCCCGCGCGGAGGGCGGTCACTCGTCGATGCCCCCACCGCGAACGGCCGTCGGGGCGCTCAGTCGGGCCATCGCGCGGTTGGAGGCGGAGCCGTTTCCGTCGAGCCTCGATGGCCCGACCCGGGGAATGGTCGAGGCCATGGCGCCGTTCGCGCCCTTCGGCCGGAAGCTGTTGATGGCCAATCTCTGGCTCACCGGCCCGATCGTGGCCAAGGGCCTGGCCGCCATTCCGCTCGGCGCGGCGCTGATGCACACCACGACCGCGCCCACGATGCTCTCCGCCGGCATCAAGGACAACGTGCTGCCGCCGGAGGCGGAGGCAATCGTCAACTTCCGGATCCGGCCCGGCGAGACGATGGCGAGCGTCACCGAACGGGTCAAACGGGTGGTGGCCGATACCCAGATCACGGTCGTGCCGCAGGACAGCGCGGTGACCGACCCGTCGCCGGTCTCGGACATCAAGTCACCCGCGTACCAGCTGATCGCCGCCTCGATCCGACGGATGGTTCCGGGCGAGGATCCGCCGGTCATTCCCTATCTGGTCATGGGGGGAACGGACGCCAAGTACTGGGGCCCGCACAGCGACCGGGTCTTCCGGTTTCTGGCGGTCCCGTTCGGCGAAGGAGATCGCGAGCGCGTCCATGGCGTCAACGAGCGGGTGGCGATTCGGGACTACGCCGCTTCGGTGGGGTTCTTTACCAGACTGCTCCGGGGGATCGACCGGCTCTAGGAGCCGGTCGACGTCCCAGGTCACTCGACTCGACTACTTCCCGGCCCGGCTCTTCCACGCGGCCAACAGCTCCGCCTCGCGGGCTCGGGTCATGCCCGCGGCCCGCTTGGCCCGTTCCGCGGCGGGGCGGGCCTTG
>JAEUJH010000242.1 GCA_016794825.1 Gemmatimonadota bacterium | reverse complement strand
CCGCCCGAACGGCTCGGCGCGGCCGAGCGACCCTTCGACCCGGCCTCGATCCCGCCGGTGGTGGGCGTGGCGCTCGGCGTGCTGCTCCTCCTCATCGCGGCCGCCACGTTCGTCAGCGAGGATCTGGCCTGTATTGCCACCGGCCTGATGGTGGCCCGCGGCACGATCGATTTCGTTCCGGGACTGGTGGCGTGTTTTCTCGGCATCGTGGCCGGCGATCTGTGGCTCTACGGGATGGGGCGCTGGCTCGGTCGTCCCGCCCTCCGGCGGGCTCCCCTGCGGTGGTTCGTCAGCGAGGCGGCGGTCGAACGCAGCGCCGGGTGGTTTGCCCGCCGCGGTACCACCATCGTCCTCCTGACCCGGTTCATCCCGGGCACCCGATTGCCGACCTATCTGGCGGCCGGCATCCTCCGCGCCGACGCCTGGCGCTTTCTGGGCGCCTTCCTGGTGGCGGCCGCCCTGTGGACCCCGCTGCTGATCGGCGCCGCCGCCACGTTCGGCGATCAGGTCCTGGCCCGCTTCATGGAGTATCAGCGCCTGGCGCTGCCGTCGATCATTGGCCTGGCCCTGGCCCTCGTGCTCCTGGTCAAGGGAATCCTCCCCCTGTTTTCGTGGCGGGGCCGCCGGTTACTCCTGTCCCGATGGCGACGCCTGACCCGCTGGGAGTACTGGCCCCGTTGGGCGTTCTACCCGCCCGTGGTAATCCATATCGCCTGGCTCACGCTCAAGCACCGGAGTCTGACCCTGTTCACGGCGGTCAATCCGGCCATCCCGGGCGGCGGCTTCGTCGGCGAGTCGAAGGCCGAGATCCTGACCGGCCTGTCCCACGCCCCCGACCGGGTGGCGCGCTGGCGGCTCCTCGCGGCTGGGGCTCCCGAGGCGCGGCTCTCGGCCGTGCGCGAGTTCCTGGCGCAGACCGGCGGGTCCTATCCCGTGGTCCTCAAGCCCGACGTGGGCGAACGAGGGGGCGGCGTCGCCATCGTGGCCTCCGAGGCGGAGGCCCTGCTCTACCTCGAACGAACCACCGAGCCGCTCCTGGTCCAGGAGTACGTACCCGGGGTCGAGTTCGGGGTCTTCTACTACCGGATCCCCGGCCAGGACCGGGGCCGGGTCTTCGCGATTACCGACAAGCGCTTCCCATCGGTCGAGGGCGACGGTCGGCGGACCCTCGAGCGGCTGATCCTCGAGGACGACCGCGCGGTCGGGATGGCGCGGTTCTTCCTGGCCCGTCACGCCGACCGACTCGACTGGGTCCCCCCCGCCGGAGAGGTCGTTTCCCTGGTCGAGTTGGGAACCCACTGCCGCGGTTCGGCGTTCTTCGATGGCGAGTGGGTGCGGACGCCGGCCCTCGAGGCCGCGTTCGACGAGCTGAGCCGGGGCTATCCAGGATTCTGGTTTGGACGCTATGACGTCCGGGCACCCTCGGCCGAAGCGCTGCGCGAGGGCCGCGACTTCAAGGTCCTCGAGCTGAATGGCGCGACGGCGGAGGCGACCAGCATCTACGACCCGAAAAACCGCCTGATCGACGCCTACCGGGTCCTCTTCCGGCAATGGTCGATCCTCTTCGAGATCGCGGCCCGTAACGTTGCCGCGGGGGCGCGGCCGGCCACGGTACCCGAACTCGTCCAGTTGATCGGGCGACACCGACGGTCGCTCGACGCGCACGTCGAACCCTGAGGAGCCGTGACCATGTCGAACGCCCCGCTGTCCAAGGCCAGCCGAACGGTGAGCTGGATCTGCCAGATCGTCGCCGCGGTCATCCTCGGACAGACCCTCTTCTTCAAGTTCTCGGCCGCCCCCGAATCGGTCTACATCTTCCAGACGCTGGGCGCGGAGCCCTGGGGCCGGATCGGAAGCGGCATCCTCGAGGCGGTGGCCGTCGTGCTGCTCCTCGTGCCGGCCACCCCGGCCGTCGGAGGCGTGTTGGCCGCGGGTCTCATGACTGGCGCGATCGGGGCCCATCTGACCAGATTGGGCATCGAAGTCCAGGGCGACGGCGGGACGCTGTTCGGGCTGGCCCTTGCGGTCATGGTCGCCTCGCTCGTCGTCATTGCCATCCGCCGGCGCGAGTTGCCGGTGGTCGGCGCCAGACTCTGATCACCCGACGGCCCCACCAGCGACGGCACCACCCGGAGGGGATCGTCTGCCACCGGACCATCCTTCCCCCCTCGACGGCGGCCCCATGAGCGAACCGCGCTGGCACGACCTCGGACCGGTGGATGCGCTCAAAGCCCGTCCCCTCCATCAGATCACGGTGGGCCGGACCCGAATCGCGGTCTCGTGGGCGGGCGGCGAGTTCGCCGCCATTTCAGGTGCCTGCAACCACGTCGGCGGCCCGCTTGGCGACGGCACCCTCGACGGCGACTACGTGGTTTGCCCGTGGCACCACTGGAAGTACCACCGGAAAACCGGCGAGGGCGAGCCGGGTTACGAGCAGGAAACCGTTCCCCGGTACGAGACCCGGATCCAGGATGGTCACCTGTGGATCGATCTCGAGTCCGGCACCAAGCGGCAGCGGATTCCACACGAGCCGCACCCGCTGGCCCGCCCTGTCGTTCGAGCGCCCGGCGGAATTCGGGTGGTTGGGCTCTCGACCACGGCCATGGACCCGGCCTTTCCCCGGTTCTCGACCTCAGAGCACCTGCTGAGCGCGGCGTTGGGTTTTGCCGAGGGCTGGGGCGCCGAGACTCGACTAATCCGGCTCAGCGACCTCCGGTTTCGACACTGCGAGGGCTACTACTCGAAGAGCGCCCATGCCTGCACCTGGCCCTGCTCGATTACGCAAATGGACCCTGAGGATCAGCTCGATCGGGTCTACGAGGCCATCGTCCATTGGGCCGACGTCGTGCTCCTGGCCACGCCGATTCGATGGGGCGTCGCCAGCTCGCTCTACTTCAAGCTGGCCGAGCGGCTCAACTGCGTGCAGAACCAGACCACCATCCGCAACAAGGTGCTGATCCGGAACAAGGTGGCGTCGTTCATCGTGACGGGTGGCCAGGACAACGTCCAGGGCGTGGTGGGTCAGCTGCTGACGTTCTTCGGCGAACTGGGCTTCCTCTTCCCGCAGTTCCCGTTCATTGCCCACTCGCGCGGCTGGTCGGCGGAGGACATGGAGAACAACATCGCCGAAGTCCGGACCAGCCGGGAGCTGACCGAGGGCGCCGAGCAGTTGATGAATCGGGCGCTCTTGCTGGCGCGCGACCTGATCGCCAACCAGCCGGCCCCCGAGTCGATTGCCCGCGGGGGCCGGAAGGCCCATCACCTGAGTTGAGACCCGGCGTCGGGGCCGGACGACGCCCGCCGGATGCGGCCCCGACGACCGGAAAGGATGCCCCGACCTAACGACCGGGGTTGAAGAGGAAGTAGTCGTAGGCCGCCCGGGCGGCCTGGGCAATGGCGCGCTCCTGCGCCGCCCCGTCACGGGTCGACTGTTTGACGAACGCGGTCACGATCAGGTGCCCGGCCGAGTTGGGCAGCTCGATGATCCCGACGTCGGCCGCCACGCCGAGGCCCAAGGTGCCGGTCTTGTGGGCCACCCGGATGTCGGGCGGGAGAAGTCCCTTGATCCGGGCCTGCCCGGTCTCGCACCGGTACATGATGTCGATCAGGAGGGCGGTGCTTGCCGGGCTCAGCGCCTCGCCCCGCCAGATCTTCCGCAGCAAGGCCGCCATGCCACGGGGCGTGGCGGTGTCCCGTCGATCCCGATAGAACGCCTCCACCGCCGTCTTCCGCTCCTCGTCCGTCACCGCCCGCGACAGCTCCCGGAACCGCGCGGGGGTCAGCTCGCCCTCGGGCGGCAGGTTCCGGACCCCAACGGCATCGGCAATCAGGTTGAGCGTCGGTCGGTCCACCGAAATGCCGGACACGCCGAGGGCCGCGAGGCGGGCGTTGACCTGCTCGCCACCGCCCACGATCCGAAGCAGGATGTCGGTCGCGGAGTTGTCGCTGATCAAGAGCATCAGCTCGAGCAGGTTCCGAATCGAGAGCGAAACGCCCGGGTCGTCGAACAGGCTCGTCAGGGTCCCGCTGCCCGGATGGAGGTCGCTCGGCTTGAGCGTCACCATGCTGTCGAGCCGGAGCTTGCCTTGGTCGACCAGGGTCAGGAGCTGGACCGCCACCGGCACCTTGAAGCTGCTCGCCATCGGGTAGTGGTCATCCCCGCGGACGTAGAGTTCCCGGCCGGTTTCGAGGTGATAGACGCCCACCCCAAGCACCCCACCGGAAATCGGCGCCACCCGCTCGATTTCGGCCTGGAGGAGGTCGAGACGGTCCTGGCCCACCAGTTCGGATGGGGCCACCAGCGTGGCCGCCAGCGCCAGCACTGGCATCAGTGAACGGAGATTGCGCATGGTCGCTTGGTCCCGAGGAAAGGGTTGACCTATTTTACACCGCATGGACGTGGTTCAGGCATCGATCCCGCTCTTCTTCATCCTGATCGGCCTCGAGCTGGTCGTCGCCCGGCTTTCCCACCGCCGGCTCTATCGGCTCAACGACTCGATCAGCGACCTCTCGCTCGGGACGGTGAGCCAGCTGGTCGGCATCTTCCTGGCCATCGGGACGATCTATCTCTACGACCTGGTCCAGCGCTACGGGTCGGTCCAGGCCCTCATCGGCGCCCCGGCGTGGATCGACCGGACCCCGTTCCCCGCGACCGGCTCCGGGCTCGGCTTCGGGCTCGACGCCGTGGCCCTGGTGTCCTGGTCGGTGGTCTTCCTCCTCGATGACCTGGCCTACTACTGGCTCCATCGGCTGTCGCACGAGGTCAACCTGCTGTGGGCCGGCCACGTGGTTCATCACTCGAGCGAGGAGTACAACCTGACCGTGGCCCTCCGGCAATCCAGCCTCCACGGCCTGATGAGCTGGGTGTTCTATTTGCCGCTTGCCCTGCTGGGCGTTCCGGTCACGATGTGGGTCGTCTGCCACGGCCTCAACTTGATCTATCAGTTCTGGATCCACACCCGGGCCATCGACCGGCTGCCCCGAGCCCTCGAGGCGGTGCTGAACACGCCGTCGCACCACCGGGTTCACCACGGCGTCAACCCGCGGTATCAGGATCGCAACTACGCCGGCGTCTTCATCATCTGGGACCGGCTGTTCGGAACCTTCGAACCGGAGGTGGAGCCGCCGGTCTACGGGATCACGAAGCCGCTGGCGAGCTGGAATCCGATCTGGGCCAACCTCCACGTCTTCGTCGACCTGTTCCGGACCGCCCGACGCACCCCAGGCTGGCGCGACAAGCTCCGCGTGGTGTTCGGCCGGCCCGGATGGAAACCCGCCGCCCTCGGCCCGAGCGAGACGCCGCGACCCGTGACGCCCGAAACCTATCGCAAGTTCGACCCCCCGCTGGCCCGCCCGCTTCGGCTCTACGCCGCCGTCCAGTTCCTGGCCGCACTCGTCGCCTCCGTGGCGCTGTTGGCGGCCGTTCCGGCGTTGCCGTGGTCGCAGATCCTGGCCGGCGTGTTCTACCTGGTACTGACGCTCAGCAACGTGGCCACCGTGCTCGAATCCCGAAGCTGGGCCGCGGTGAGCGAGGTGGTTCGCCTCGTGGTCCTGGCGGCCGTCGCCGGCATCCTCCTGGCCCAGGGCCGCGGGCCGGCGGCCCCGCTAATCGGGGCCGCGCTCTTCGCGGTCGGGTCGGCGGCCTGGATCGTCCTGCTCCGCCCGCTGTTCGGTCCGCCGCCCGCCCAGCCGGCCGCGACCTAACGCTCGCCCGGGGCCTTGGCCCGGCCCGCCAGGAAACCAGCCAGACCCGACGGCTCCCGCGCCAGCGCCTCGATCTCCCGGATTTCGATCGGGATCGACCGGCTGACCCACTCCCGGCCGGTGGCGGTGACGATGATGTCGTCCTCGAACGCGGCGTGCGGGCCGTTCGGTGGAAACACCCCCTGCTCGATCGAGAGGGCCATCCCCGCCTCGAGAGGACGGTCGTAGTCGCCCTCGTCGTGGACTTCCATCCCGATGAAGTGGCCGATCCCGTAGCGGTAGTAGCGGTCGTACCCGCCCGCGTCGCGCAGCATCCGCTCGGCCAGCCGATGGAGCTGCCACCAGGTCACCCCGGGCCGGATCGAATCGATGACGGTCTTCTGGACCCGGAGCGCAATCTCGTAGATCCGGCGCTGCTCCGGCGTCAGGGTTCCGTCGACCGCCACGTTCCGCTGGATGTCGGCGGAAAAGAAATTGAACTCCGCGCCGGTGTCGGTGTGGACCATGTCGCCCGGCTGGAGCCGGGCCCCGGTCGAGCGCGACTGGTACTGGATGAACCCTTCCGGGATCTCGGCCCGTTTGGCCGGCCCGGTCGGCGGGTACCGCTGCACTTCGGTCGGGAAGCCGAGATCGGCGCCATGGAACCGGTAGACGAAGTCGATGATCTCCATGATCTCGCTCTCGTTCCGCCCCGCCTTGGCGGCCCGGAAGCCCTCCTTGATCCCCTCGCCAGTGATCCACACCGCCCGCCGCAGGCTCGCGAGGGCCAGGGCGTCGTGGTACATCCGGATCGGGTCGAGAATGTCGGCGGCGTCCCGAAGGGCAATCTCCGGCGAGAACCTCCGGATCTTCTCGAACGCCTCGAGCCGCTCCGGCTCCGGCCGGCCGAGTCGGAAGAACCGGGGGTAGTTGAGGTAGAGCGGCTTGACCCGGTTCCCCCAGCGGCGGGCGATGGCCCGCGGGAGCGGCCACCGGCGCTGCTGGGTAATCCGCCAGTCCCGGAGGTCCGTCATGGCCAACGACAGATCCTGTTCCAGACGCGAGAACGGCCGCACTTCGTCGATGCCGCTCGATCGCCGGATCTCGTCGAGATCCTCCGCGGACGAGTACAGCACCACCCAGTCGGGTTCGTCGCCGATGGCCGGCACCAGCAGCAGCGCCGACTCCACGCTGGCCAGGCCGGCCAGGCCGGTCAGGTAGATGAAATCGTGGTTGTCGCTGGCCGGCACCTGGAACTCGAGCCGACGGGGCTGGGTCCATTCGACCGAGTGGATCAGCATCACGCCTTCGGGAATCGACCGCAGGACCCGATCCCGCCGGCGGGCAAAGATCTCGCGGACCAGGGTCGAATCAGGCCGGGAAAAGTCGATCTGCCGGGACAACGAATCCTCGAAGGCAAACCGATAGCCCGGGGGCGGGACCGAATGCCGGCGCGAGGCGGCTCCGATCAGGATCGACGAGCCGACGATGACGAGCAGCGGGCCGAGGAGGCGGCGCATGGATTGGGTATCTCGAGTGGAGGCACCCCGAGATTACCCGCGCCACCGAGGCGGAGCAAGCGGCCTAGCCCGGCCGGACGATATTCAGCTTCTTCATCCGGGCCTCGAGCGTCGTTGGCTTGAGGTTGAGCGCCTCCGCGGCCCCGCCCGGTCCGCTCACCTTCCAGCGGCATCGTTCGAGCGCCCGGACGATGTGCTCCCGCTCCATCTCTTCCAACGTCCGCGAGCCCATGGCCGGGACGACCACGGGCTGGTACTGACCGGTGGCCCATTCGCCCAGTTGGAGGATCGACCCGGTGGTGACGATGACCGACCGCTCGACCACGTTGGCGAGTTCGCGGATGTTCCCCGGCCACGGGTAGCTGCCAAACGCCTCGAGCACGGCCGGTGGTACCACGTCGATCCGCTTGCCAAGCCGACTGGCCGCCCGGGCCGTGAAATGACGGACCAGCGCCGGAATGTCCTCCCGTCGCTCCCGCAGCGGCGGGGTTTTGATCGGGAACACGTTGAGCCGGTAGTACAGGTCCTGGCGGAACGTCCCCGCCCGAACAGCGGCGGGAAGGTCGCGATGGGTGGCGGCGATTACCCGCACGTCCACCCGAATCGGGTCGGTGCCCCCGACCCGGAACAGTTCGCCTTCCTGCAGCACTCGCAACAGCCGGACCTGCAGGTCGAGGGAGAGGTCACCGATCTCGTCGAGAAACAGCGTACCCCCGTCGGCGACCTCGAACCGCCCCAGCTTTCGATCGGCGGCGCCGGTAAAGGCCCCTTTCTCGTGGCCGAACAGCTCCGTCTCGATCAACGTCGGCGACAGGGCCCCGCAGTTGACCGCCACCAACGGCCGCCCGGCCCGCGCGCTCCGCTCATGAATGGCACGGGCCACCAGCTCCTTCCCGGTTCCCGTTTCGCCGGTGATCATGACGGTGGCGTCGGTGGCCGCGACCTGCCCCACCTTTTCCAGGACGCGAGTGATCGCGACCCCGGACCCCACGATCGTATGGTCGCGGTCGGCCGCGGCATTCGGGTCCGCGGTGTCCACGGTCGGGGTCAGGTCGACCATCGCGCCCCAGACGCCGGTGACCTCCGGCCCGTCCGTGATGCCATGGAGGGAAACTTCGAACGACCGGGTTCGCTCGCCTTTGCGGGCAATCCGCAGTTCCGCCGCCTCGAGGCGGAGGCCATTCCGAACGAACTCGGCGCCACCGTTGCCCCGCCGCAGGACCGCCCCGGCCAGGAGCCGGCCGAAGGGCACCCCGGTCAGGGCTGCCGCGGTCGTACCTTCGAACGCCGCCAGCGCGGCGTTGGCGTAGACGACCTCGGCCCGTTCGAGGAGTTCGGCGACCAGGATCGACGGGTCGGCGGTCCGCGGCAGCCGGGCCAGCGCCAATCGGAAAACGCCGACGGGCAGCCGGTCGAGGAGTGGCTCGACCTGGCTGGCGGTGGCAACGGGACTGAAGGGCAACGCGGTCGTCACGGGATCCGCCTCGAGCGTCCGGGCGATCTGGGATAACGCCGGTGGCGGCCCCGGAGTTCCCGGAACCGCCACCGGTTGGATCCCGCCCTGGGCGAGCGGGGCTCGAGCTGCTGGTCTCAGGCGGAGCGGGCCAACCCTTCGCGGCCGGCCCGGCCGAATCCACGCGCCACCGCCAGCTCCTGGAGCGACCGCTTGAGATGATCCCGGCTCCGGTGGAGCCGCGACCGGACCGTCCCCACCGGACACCCGACCGCCGCGGCAATCTCCTGGTACGAGAGATCGTCCACGAAGTAGAGGATGGCCACGGCGCGGTACTCGACCGGCAGGGCCTCGAGAGCCTGGAGGATTTGCTCGGTGTCGACCCGGCTCACGAACGCGGAGAGCGCGTCCATCTCGGGTTCGCGGGTTTCGCTCGCGGCCAGGTCGAGCTCGTCGGGCCGGGCCAGCTCGTCGACCGAAACCGTCACGCCCGATCGGGCCTGTCGTCGGTACTTCGAGATGAAGGCGTTCGTCACGATGCGAAGGAACCAGGCGCGAAAGTTCGAGCCCGGTTCGAAGCTCCCGAACCCCCGGCACGCATTCAGGGCCGCCTCCTGCACGACGTCCTCGGCATCGTGAGGATCGCGAGTCAGGTTGAGGGCCACTCGATAGGCAACCGGAAGTGCGTCGCGAATCAGGGCCTCGAGTTCGCCGTGGTGCTCGACCGTCTGCGTCATCCGTTCCTCCGCAAGTTGGCAACCCAATCGTTGCTGCCACCCTGCCAACTCACGGTCCGTGCCACTCAGCTTCCACCGACGACACCAAATGAGGTAACGCGTTCGAACCGCGCGAGTTGGGATGGGTGACGCCGACAGCCGGGGCATTGGCTCCGCGCGCCGGATTCCCAATCAGTTGGGAAACCGTCCCAATCCATTGGGAATGATCCGGTCCGAGGGGAACCGGCCGGACCGAAC
This sequence comes from Gemmatimonadota bacterium, assembly GCA_016794825.1. Taxonomy (GTDB): domain Bacteria; phylum Gemmatimonadota; class Gemmatimonadetes; order Gemmatimonadales; family GWC2-71-9; genus SHZU01. The sequence goes on along the minus strand of JAEUJH010000242.1, from coordinate 7,114 downwards.
CCGCGTTTGCTGGCGGTCACTCTCCTCGGGGTCGGGATGAAACACCTGGGTCTCTTCGTGCTCCTGCTCCTCACCGTTCCGCCGATCGGCGCCGAGCCGCGGCCGGTGCCTCCTGGCGGGGAGGTCGCCCCGAACTCGGGCCCGATCCGGTCGACGCCCGCGATCCTGCGGCCGACCCGGCACTTCGATCCAGCGCTCCTGGCGCCCGCAGCGTCACGGCGCCGGCTCGACGTCCGGTTCCCCGCCCCCGCCGCCGACCGACGCGACTTCCGCTGGGCCGGGACGGCCATCGGCGCGCTCGGGCTCGGCATCGCGGGCGCCATTCAGGGCGCGGCCTATTGCGGCAACTCCGAAAACGGACCCCGCGACTGCACCGGTACGACGGTCGGATTCGGCCTGGCCGGGGCCGCCATTGGAGGAATCGTCGGCCATGTCGTCGGCAGCCTGCTCCGACGCTGAGGCGCCCGCGGGCGCGCCGACGTCGGCTCCGCCGGACCGGGAGCGGCGCGCCACCTGGCTCGAGCTGTTCTTCGACCTCGTCTTTGCCGCCGCCGTTGCCGATGTCGGAGGGGCCCTCGGCGCGGACTACAGCCCGAGTGGCCTGGGCCGGTTTGCGTTCCTGTTCATCCTGATCTGGCGGGCCTGGGTCGATCACACCTTCCTGGCCACTCGGTTCGACCCCGACGGCCCCGCCCATCGACTCCTGACGCTGGGCCAGGTCGGCGCCATCGCGGTCATGGCCATCAACGCCGAGACCGACCTGGGAAGCCGCGAGGCCGCCGGGTTCGCCGCCTCGTATGCCGTGACCCGGCTCCTGCTGATGCTCCAGTACCTCCAACTCGCCGGCACGCCGGCCAGCCGTCGCCTGGCGGCCACCCATGCGATCGGCGCGGGCATGGGCGCGGTCCTTTGGCTCGGCGCCGCCCTGGTGCCGCCGCCCGCCCGCTTCGTCGGCTGGGCGGTGGCGTTGATGATCGATACCCTGACCCCGGTGATCGCGACCCGAGCCGGCGGCCCGCACCCGCCCGATCCGGCGCACCTGCCGGAGCGATTCGGTCTGTTCTCGCTGATCCTCCTGGGCGAAGCGGTCGTGGCCACCATGGCCGGGATGCGGCACCAGGAGACGTGGAGCGCCCCGGCCGCGTCAGCCGCGGCGTTGGGACTCGGCCTGACGTTCGCGTTCTGGTGGGGCTACTACGAACGAGCCGGCGCGGCCAAGCCCCGGTCCCTGGCCACCGAGGCCGACCGACGGAGGCTCTGGACCTGGAGTGCCGCCCATTTGCCCTTCTGCTTCGGGATCGCGGTGGCGTCCGTCGGGATCGAACGGGTCGTGGCTGGGGGCGGGATGGCGCCGCTGGGGTCCGGCGCGGCACTGCTTTCGGGAGGGATTGCCCTGGCCCTGGCGGGCCTCGGGGCGGTGGCCGCGAATTCCGACGCTTGCGGTTCGACGGGCTCGGTCAAGCGACACGCGATGGGCAGCCTGATCGTCCTGCTTGGCGCGGCCTGGAGCGATCAGGCGCCGGTCTGGCTCCTCGCGGCTTTGACCGCGGTAGCGCTCGGGGTGGTCGTGGCCCGCCCCGAGCGCGAAACACGAATCACGGCACCACGAACAGGGTCGCCCAGTCCCGCCCGGTCTTGGCCTGCGCCTTGAGGTGGAGCCGGCCGGCCGCCGCGTCGTAGAAGTATTTGTCGCCTGTGCCGGCCTCGAGGTCGGCCAGCGTCGCGGCCGCCGGGATCGCGGTCGAGGTGTTGTAGTCCCGATAAACCTTGAACGTGGCACTCGGATACGGCAGCGTCACCCGCACCCATTCCCCGGCCGCGAGCTGATTGGCGTAGACCTGCGGCATCGTCGGCACGCCGGCCTTGAACGTCACCGTGTACTTCCGGTTCGGGACCACCGACGCCGACACCACGTGCAGGTTGCCGGGCACGCCCACGAAGCTGCCGACCGCGGCGTCGTCCCGGGTCAGGTCGAGGGGCGCCACGGTCTGCGATTGCGCCCCGCGCACCTGGAGGTTCACGAACCGGTTGGCGCAGACATACGCGTTCCAGGTCGACCGGAGCTGGCAGGCGCCGGTCACCAGGAGCGGATTGTTGGCCGCCACGAACTGGCCCGCGGTGCCGGTCAGCGACCCGTCGGCGTCGAGGATGACCGAGGCCTTGTCGCCGTCCTTGTCAACCATCGGGTTCTCGAGGAACACCTGGTTGGCGTTCACGAACGACAGCTGGCGGGCAAAGTTGCCGGTGCTGATCGGGAAGCCGTTCTGCCGGTTGTAGCCGAGGGCGCTGAAATAGTTGTTGGCGGTGGGCTGATAGTTGACGAACGTGGCGCGCTCGGCGCCGACCCGCCCGTCGTAGAACTCGTACCCGCGCACCGGGAACCCGCGCGTAAACGCGGTGGCGCTGTTGGCGGTCAGGCCCACCATCACCGCGTCCTGCAGGAACGTTTCCGACGAGGCGAACGTCGCGCCGATGTGATTGTCGGCCAGCGTCGGATTCTCGAGCCGCAGTTCCGAGCCCCGGAGCCACACCGCCCGACCCGAGTGCTTGTACCCGGCAAAGTTCCGGAACCGCGCCGTCACCAGCGCCGTCTGGTTGTTCCCGGGCGTTTGCCGGGGCGCGTAGTGGACCGTCTCGATCGTGCCATCGGGCCGGGGGCCGTGGTCGACGTTGAGCCCCGTGTTCCGGTTCGAGTGGGCGACGTTGTCGACGAACTCCCGCAGCGGCGTCGACCGCGGAAACGCGATCGCGCCGGTCGACAGGCCCGTCGGGGCGGCCGGCAGCGCAAACCAGAAGCCGAACCCGCGCGACCCCGCCGCCACGTTCCGCCGATAGCTGTTGTCGGGGTTGGTGATCCAGTAGGTGGCCGGGTCGTTGTCGGACGGAAGCACCGCTTCACCCGTGGTTGGCCGTCGGGTGACCAGACCGAGGTTGTCCTCGAGGACGTTGCCGGTCTCGGCGCCGTCTTCGAGGAAGAACGCGTGCCCGATGTTGTCGTAGCAGACGTTCCCGGCCGCGCGGAGGTTGTTGGTCCCGTGAATCGTCAGGCACCGGTTGAACGTCTTCCAGACCGCGTTCCGGCGGAAATACTGGCCGTCGACGTTGCCGGCCATGTGCCAGTGCATCGGATACCGGGCCAGGAGCTTCTTCTGGCCCATCAGCGTCAGCTCCACGCCTTCGACCCGCGCGGTGGCCCCGGCCATCACCATGATGTGGCCGCCGAAGCCGGTCGCGGTGGCGGTCGCGCTGTCGCCGCGAATCACGATGTTGCGCGACAGCAGCCCGACCTCGGCCCGCTCGTCGACGGATCGGCCCGCGAAGGACTGGACCTGGCCCCAATGCGGAAAGCGAAGCCCCGCCTGCAGCGTCACCAGGTTGCCCTGCACCGCCGTGATGACGCCTTCTTCCGCCTGGAACGGATCGAAGTCGGTCGACGCCACCACGATCCGCTCGCCGACCTGCCAATCGATCGGCCCGGTCAGTTGCAGCTGAGTGGCACCGGCGGCCGCCGACGCGGCGAGCTTGGTCCAGGTCGTTCGGGGCCGGCCGTGGAGATCGAGTCGTCCCGAGAGCACCGCCAGCACCCGACCGCCGGCGCCCTGGATGTTGTCGGTGGCCGGACCGGTCAGGGTAATCACCGCTCGATGCGTAAACGGAACGGCCTCGGTGCCGATTTCGAGCGCGCCCCGGACCACGATCCAGTCGGCCGTGAGGGACAAGTCCTTGCGGTCGAACTCGAGGGTTCCGTCGATGGTCAGGCCCTTGAGAGCCGGTGGCGAGACGTCGAGGAGCACAGTCTGGCCGGCCGGAATGGTCACGTCGGCGCCGGCGGTCGGGACGACTCGATTGGGCCAGGCGCCCGGGTCGGACCAGCGGACGAAGCCCGGAGCCGGCGGAGGCGGCGTCGGCGGCGGCGACACGCCGTCATCCGACGACGAGCAGGCCGCCAATGTCAGGGTGGCCACCAGGGCCCCGTGCCACATGGCTACGAAACGGCGCATGATTTTCGGCTCCGCGGATGCGAGACGAGCGGGTATGGCCACCGTAGAGGTCCATGATAGGACGATCCACCGCCGATCCACAACCACGCTCGTCCCGACCAGGTGCACGAAGCGAGCCGCCAGGGCCTGGTGAGGCCCGTTGCACTAGGCCGGTGCCGCCGCCGTCCGGGGCAGGAACGGGGTGCAATCCACCTCACCATTCGCGGGCCCAGGGGCCTGGAACGATGGGGCCTCGGGCACCGGTTCGGCCGGTGTCCACCAGGCATACAGCACGATGCGAGAACTCCGTCGGTCGGCGGCTTCCGCCCCGCCGTGGGGGGTCCAGTTCGGGAACCGGTCGAGCATTTGCCATCTCTCCGCGTGGGGCCTACGTTCCAGACAATCGGCGCCCCCCGTTACCCTGTCGTGACCCCGCCTCCGCCCATGGGCAATCCCGGCTCGTCAACCGAATGATCGACCTCCGGACCCTCGGTTCGGTGGACCTCCGCGCCCCCACCGGGGCCGAACTGCGAGCGGTGTTGCAGCAGCCCAAGCGGCTCGCCCTGCTCGTCTATCTCGCCACCGCCAAACCGGGCAAGCTGTTCCGTCGCGATTCCCTGCTCGCGATGTTCTGGCCGGATCTCGATCAGGACCACGCCCGGGCCGCGCTCCGTCGCGCGCTCTACTTCCTCCGCCAGGCGTGCGGGGCCGACCTGATCGTGGGTCGGGGCGACGAAGAGGTCGGCGTCGACCCCGACCGGATCCGCTGCGACGCCCTCGCGTTCGACGCGGCCATCGATGCCAACGACCTCGAGGCCGCCCTGACCCTCCACCAGGGCGCGTTCCTCGACGGGTTCTACGTCCAGGGCGCGCCCGAAGCCGAGGCATGGCTCGACCGCGAACGAAGCCGCCGCCGGTACGAGGCCGCCCTGGCGGCATGGCAGCTGGCCCGCCGCGCCCTGCCGGACGGTGCCGTCGCCGGACGCTGGGCCGAGCGCGCCATCGACCTGGCCCCCCACGACGAAGACGCCATCCTCGGATTCCTGCTCGAGCTCGAACGGCTCGGCGAGCGCGGCCTGGCGCTCCGGCTCCACCAGCTGATCACGACCCGGTTCGACGCCGACCAGGGCTCGCCCCCTCACCCCGACATCGACGCGGTCGCCGCGCGGCTGCGCGCGGCGGGCCCCGCGTCGCCGGTGGCGGCCGCGCCCCGGGACCGGTGGCTGGTGGCCGTCTGTCCGTTCGTCGTCCGGGGGCACCCCGACGTCCACTATTTGTCGGAAGGCTTGGTCGATCTCCTCAGCACCAAGCTCGACGGAACCGGCGCCTTCCGAACCGCCGATCCGAAGACGGTGCTCCAGCATGCCGGAGCGGCAGCCACGGCGGGCGCCGACCTCGCGACCGGGATCCGCATCGCCACCGAACTCGGGGCCGCGTGGTTCATCGTGGGAACGATCATCGAAAGCGGCGGACGGATCGAAGCCGGCGTCGGGCTCTATGAGGCCTCGGGACGCATGCAGACCCGGGTCGAGGGCCGCTCCAACGACGAATCGGGGCTGTTCGAACTGGTGGACGAGTTGGTCCGGCGACTGGTGGCCGACTTCGATCATTCGGCGGGAGGGCGGCTGGCTCGGCTGGCCGCGCTGACCACCGCTTCACTCCCGGCGCTCAAGGCCTACCTGGCCGGCGAGCACGAGTTCCGACTCGGGCGCCACCTCCAGGCCCTCGACCTGTTCCGGCGGGCCACCGCGGAAGATCCCTCCTTCGCGCTGGCGTACTACCGGCTCGCGTCGTCGCTGGCCGCCAACGCGCTGATCGGTCCGGCGCGGCAGGCGTCGGCCGAGGCGTTCCGGCGGCGAGAGCGCCTGACCGATCACGACCGCCTGCTCCTCGAAGCCCAGCACGCCTGGCTGACGGGACACACCGCCGACGCCGAGCGACGCTACGCCGCGCTGACGGTTTCCTTTCCCGAGCAGGTCGAGCCCTGGTTCCTCCTCGGCGACCTGCTCTTTCACACCAACCCGTATCGAGGCCGGTCGATCGCCGAGGCCCGCGAGCCGTTCGAGCGAACGGTCGCCATCGACCCGACCCATTTCGGGGCCCTGACCCAACTCGCCCGGTTGGCCGCGCTGGCCCGCCAGCCGGGACCGCTCGTCGATTACGTCGCCCGCGCCCTCGAGTCGAGTCCGACCGCCGATCAGGCGCTCGGGCTCCGGGTCCTCCGCGCGTTTGCCGCCGGGACGGAACGGGATCAGGCCGCCGTGGGCGAAGAACTGGTCCGGGCGTCGGGGCTGGTCATCGCCCGGGCATTTGCCGACGTCGCGCTCTATGCCGGCGACTGGGCCGGCGCGGAGCGGCTGGCGCATCAGGTCCTTCCCGCCGCGCGGTCGCCGGAGTTTTCGGCGCTCGGCAACATCGTGCTGGCCCATCTCGAGCTGGCCGCCGGACGAACCGGCGCCGCGTTCGAACGGCTGAGCCAGGCGGCGCGCCACGAACCGGCGTGGGCGCTCGAAGTCCGCGGGCTCCTGGCGGCGCTCCCGTTCGTGACTCTGGCCGACGAGGAACGGGCCGCCATCGAGCAGGAACTGGAGGCATGGAACGCCGCGGACACCCCGGCGAGCGTGGCGGTGCCGCTGGTGTTCCACGACGGACTGCACGCGCACATCCGGCAGTTTCTCCTCGGCGCGCTGGCCGCCCGGCGGGGACAGGCCGCCGCGGTTCGGCTCGCCGCGGCGGCGTTTTCGGAACTGGCCGTTCCGGCCGGCGCGGAGGTGCTGACCGAACAGCTGGCCCGGACGCTCGATGCCCTTGCCCTCCGGATCGAGGGCCACCCGGGCGAGGCCTTGGCGGCGCTGGAGGGTTCCCGGACCGACGTCTGGTTCCAGTACGCCGTGGGTTCGCCGTTCTTTGCCGGCACGTTCCAGCGGTTCCTGCGGGCCGAACTGCTCGAGGCGGTTGGTCGGACGGAGGAAGCGGTTCGATGGTGGCGGACCGTGGCGCAACGCTCGCCGTACGAGCTAGTCTTCGCCGGCGCGGCCGCCGAGCGGATCACCCGAGCGGGCCGTCGCTCGGATCACCCTGGCAGGTAGAGCCAATGAGACGAATCACCCTCGCCCTCCTGGCGGTCGCGCAAC
>JAEUJH010000195.1 GCA_016794825.1 Gemmatimonadota bacterium | reverse complement strand
GAGCCGGCGGGCCGGCGGCCGAACAGGGGTTCGGCCCGCTCGGCCGCGATCGGCGGGAGCGCGGCCCGGACCGCGTGATCGGAACCGTAGGCGCCGACCCGGAACTGGTCCGGCTCGATCGAGACCGCCCGGAGCTTGATGACGGCACCCCGGCTGACGTTGCCGGTCAGGAGGCCGAGCACCACGCGCTCGTCGCTGCCTAACGCCTGCAGGAGGGGGAAGACGCCCGGCATGACCGTGGCCTGATGGGCGGTGACCGCCAGGTCGGCCTCGAGGTGGAAGAGATAGCGCTCGAGCACCCGATCCACCCGGTCCTGGGCATGCGGCGCCGGATGGCCGGCGGCGTCGAGCAGTTCGCCCACGATCTGGGGGTCGGTCTTGCCGTCGAACCGGATGTGGTCGACCACGTCGGGGGGAATCCCGGCTTCGTCCGCCAGCGCCGCGTGGATGGCGCGGCGGCCGGCCCCTCCCGAGAGCAACAGCGTTCCGTCGATGTCGAACAGCACCAGCACCCGGTTCATGCGCCGCCGCCGGTGTTGGCGCTCTGGTCGGCGGCCGCCTGGCAGGTCCGGCAGAGCGTGATGCCCCGGAAGCTGCAGATCAGGCAGATGAAGGTCCCGCACCCGTCGCACGGGTAACCCTCGGAGGCCCGCTCCTCCCGCCCGCAGGCCCGGCAGACCATCGCGTCCGTCGAAGGCTTCTTGGGGGCCTCCATGGCCAGGCTCCTCAGTCGGTGATGTTGTAGAGCTTGATCTTGTTGATCAGCGTGGCGCGCGAAATCCCCAGTTCCTTGGCCGCCCGGGTCCGGTTCCCACCGTGGTACCGGAGGGTCCGGTCGATGTGCTGATGCTCCAGCGCCTCGAGGGTCATCGGGGTGTGCCGCCGGTCGCCCAGGCCCGACCGGGCCCGGAACTCGCCTGGAAGATGCTCGACGTTGACGGCCGGCTGGCCCCGGGCCACCATCATCGCCCGCTCGAGCACGTTCTTCATTTCCCGGATGTTGCCGGGCCACGAATACGCCAGGAACCGCTCGTGAACGTCGACCGCCAGGCTCGGCGGCCCCTCGGGCAGTTCGTTCTTGAGGTCGTCGTGGATGGCGGTGATGAGGCCGAGCCGGTCTTCCTGGCTGCGATCGCGGATCGGCGGGAGCGCCAGCGGCATGACACTCAGGCGGTAGAACAGATCCTCGCGGAACCGTTCCGCCTCCACGTCCTGGGACAGGCTCCGCCGGGTGGTGACCATGAGCCGGGTGTCGACCGAGATCTCCTCGGTTCCGCCGAGGCGGCGGAAGGACCGGGTCTCGAGGACGCGGAGCAGCTTCGGCTGGATTTCCGCCGGCAGGTCGCCGATTTCGCGGAGCAGCACCGTGCCCCCGTCGGCGATTTCGAGCAGCCCGCGCCGCCGGTCGGTGGCTTCGACGAAGACCCCGCGCTCGTGGCCGAAGAGGAGCGACTCGAGGTAGGTGGCGTTCATCCCGGTGCAGCGGAGCTCGAGGAACGCCTTGCCGGCCCGAGGTCCGAGATCGTGAATGACCCGGCCGACCCAGCCCTTGCCGACCCCGATCTCGCCGTTGAGCAGGAGCGTGGTCCGGTCGCTCTGGGCCAGGAGGCCGATCTGCTGGGCCAGCTGCTTGATCTGCGGCGAGCTGCCGAGACCGGCCAGACCGTGGCGGGACCCGGTGGCCGCGAGCAGCGCCGCCAGCACCCGCCGATTCCGGGTGACTCGTCCCGCGGTGGCGGCCGCCGTCAGCAGCACGGCCTGGTCGGCCGAGGTGTCGACGACCTGGGCGGCGCCCGCCTTGAGGGCTTCGGTGGCCGCCGCCGCGTCGGGACGGTCGCCGAAAAGCACCACGGGGGTTTCGCCGCTTCCCAGCGCGCCGATGGCGGCGGGCGTGGCCAGGGCCATCGCCAACAGGACGGCGTCGGGGCGGGTCCGGGTCAGGGTCGCCACGCCGGCGTCGATCGACAGCTCGCGAATGACCTCGTGCCCGGCTTCCTCGAAGCGGGCGCCGATGGCGCGAAGCACGGCTGCGTCGTCGTGTACCAAGAGTATCGAGTCGGTCATCGTCTCTCCAGAGAGATCGATCGCGTTCAAGCCCCCGTCGCCGACGCGACGGGGGTAATGCATAACGTCCTCAGGGTTCCGGCGCCATGACCCGGAGCGCGCCGGGCTGCACCACGGCCGTCACCGGCGTCGAGCCGGCCAGGTCGCCATCGAACTGCACCGGTTCGATCGGATCGGCCTCGATCGTGATCTCCCGACCCCGGGCGTACCGGAGGTAGGCGGTCTCGCCGGTTTCGAACATCACGTTGGCCATGGCGCGCCAGACGCCCCGGACCGCCTCCCACGGCGTGTCCGCCGACACGAACAGCACGTCGAGCACCCCGTCGTCGATCCGGGCTCCCGGCCCGATCCGGACCAGGGGCGGGATCACCTCGGAGCAGTTGAGCACCAGCACCACCGAGGCCTGGGCCTCGATCCGCTCCCCGTCCACCGTCACGACGAACCGGGTCGACCGGATTTCGGGGAGGACCCGGAACAGGGTGTTGAAGTACCCGCCGATCCCGAGCCGCCGCTTGCTGCCCGGGTCGGTTCCGCCCATGACCCGGGCATCGGCGCCGGCCCCGCAGGCCACCGCGAAGTAGTGGGGCCCGTCGGTCCGTTCGATCCGGCCCAGGTCGATGGCCCGAGCCCGGCCGCGGAGGATCAACTCCGCCGCCTGGACCGGTCCGGTGGGAATCCGGAGATTTCCCGCCAGGACGTTGCCGGTGCCGCCCGGGACCAGGCCCAGCGGCACGCCGGTCTCGACCAGGGCCGCCGCCGCCTGCATCGTGGTGCCGTCGCCGCCGAAGACCGCCACCAGATCGGCGCCGGCCGTGACGGCGTCACGGGCAAAGACCCGGGCGTCGCCCGGGGCGGTGGTTTCCCGGACGTCGATGCCCCAGCCCGCCGCCTTGAAGACTCGCCAAACGGTTTCGGCCACCTCGGGTGAGGTCCGGGCCGCCACCGGATTCGCGATCAGTACCGCGCGCGCCATGCTAGTACTCCCGATCCCACTTCAGGCCGGCGCCGAACTGATAGCGGCTCGGCCGGGTCAGACTGCTGCTGATGTCGCCAAGACACGACTGGACCGGCTCACCCGCGATCTGGAACTTCAGGGTCGGGTGGAGCCGGTATTCGAGCGTCGCGCCGAGGTACTGACGGTTGAGTTCGACCCCCTTGGCGTTGACGCAGCCGCCGAGGTTGAACGTCACGAAGAGCCGGCGGGAAAGCTGCCGCCCGAGCGAGAGCGTGGTGACGGAACCCGCCGTCGAGAACGCGGTATTGCCCTGGGCAAACCCGGGGCGGATCTCGATCAGGTCGAACGGCGCGTCGGGCGACGAAATGAGCGACCGCTCCAACTCCGACGACAGGGCCGTCGCGGCGATCGACGCGACGATCTGCTGCTCGTTGAAGGTGGCCCCGCCGCCGAGCACGGTGTTGGTCGTGGTTCCGAAGACGAGGAGCGACACCAGGTCGCGCTCGGGCAGCGGCTGCCGGCCCGCCTCGCTGGTGAGGGCGAGCTTGGGCACCAGCAGCGTGCCGGTGATCCGGGCAATGACCGGGTAGTCGTCGGTCCCGCCTCCGGTGACCGTCCGGACGACGTACCGCGCCGACAGATCGAGCGCGGCGTTCAGGTCCGGGGTGTTGAAGTATTGCACCGTCCCCTGCTCCACCGCGAAGGTCCGGAACACCGGCCCGAGCTTCATGGTGTAGCTGCCCCGCGGGGTGGTGAACTGGCCGCTGACCCGGAACTCGCTCCGCCCGGCCCGGCGCCGCTCCTTGTTGACGGTGACCTGGCCCTCGAGCTGGACGTTGGCCTCGCTCGATCGGAGCCAGACGTCCTGGCTGACCCGGAACCGGAGGTCGCGAATGGTCAGCGAGTCGAGGAACCGGCTCTGGAACTGGGCCCGGAGCTTCTGGGCCCGGAGCACGGTCGTGTCCACCAGATCGGCGTTGAGCGGATCCTCGAGGTTGATGATGTCCTTGGTGATCAGGTCGGCAAAGTAGAGCACGCTCGAGGTGGCCCGCACTTCGCCGGTCAGGAGCGGGCGCTCGATGGCGCCGGACAGCGCCACGTCGCCGGTGGCCCGGAGAGTCAGGTAGTCGGGAACGTCGATCAACGCGAAATCCGCGGCCGACACCCGGAGATCGAGGAGCGGGCGGGTCAATCGATCGAGCCGGAGGCCGCCACTCACCAGCGCGCGTCCGATCCCGCTCCGGATCACCACCGAATCGGCCACGATCGAATCGCCGACCAGGCGGACCCGCCCGTCGAACGGTCCGTAGCTCACGCCCAACCCGGGCACGAAGAGGGCCCCGTCGCTGACCCGAATGGAGCCGCCCAGCCGGGGCGCGTCCCAGGTGCCGCCGACGGTGGCGTCGACCGCCAGGTTCCCGACCACGCCCCGCACGTTCGGCGTGAGCGCTTCGATGACGCCGAGGTCGACGCTGTCGGCCCGGGCGCGGATCACGAGCGGGCCCGGGAGCTGGCGCCGGTCGACCGCGCGGAGCGACAGGTCGAGCGGCAGGGTGGCGTCGACGTCGAGGATCGGGCGGCCGGTCCGCCAGAAGCTCAGGTTGCTCTGGAAGACGCGGTCGCGGTAGTCGAACACCGTTCGAACCAGCGGCGCCTTGACGTCACCGACCACCGGCCCCGTGATCGTGGCCGAGCCGCGGAAGTTGGGATCGGCCAGGGTCCCGGCCACCCGGAGGTCGACGCCGACCGTACCACCGATGCCGGTGGTGTCCCGCTGCGCCAACGCATAGAGGTCCTTCAAGGCAATGCCGAGCGCCTGGATCTCGAGGTCGCCGGCGGCGGACCGTCCGGGCAACGCGCCGGCCAGCCGGATTACCCCGGAACCGTCGTCGGTGGCGAACGACAGGCTGTCGGCCGCGGCCGCGACGTCGATCGTGAACGAGGCCGGCCGGTCGAGGCGCCACGACCGCCCGAGGATGTCGAGTCGGAGCGAGTCGAGTCCGACCGTCCGGACGTCGTTGGTCCGGCGCCACCGTCCGCCCGCCGCCGCCGAGGCCGATCCACCGGAGCCCCGAACCGCCCAGGCCAGATCCTCCGGCCGGCCCTCGAGATCGGCCGCGAGGCCCGAAAACAGCAGCCGGGGCCGGACCACGGTATCGATCGCGGCCTTCACCGCCATCGTGAGCGCCGTCGAGCGGCCGCCGACCACCCGGTAGGTCCCGGTGCCGACCCGGACCCGGGTGCTGAGCCAGTCGACCGAATCGGCCCGGGCGTCGCCCACCAGCTCCCAGCGGTCGAGCGACCCCGCGATCGTCCCCGCCGCGCGGGCCCGGCCGCTCAGGAGCGTTTCCTCGCCGAGTTCGACCCGCTGGACGCCTAACGTCGCGGCCGCGAGCGAGTCGAACGGCGCCAGGCTGAGGGCGACGGCGCCGAACCGGAGCCGGCCCGGGTGGGCCTGATCCCACCCGAGGGTGCCGGCGGCCGAGCCCCCGCCCCCTTCCCACCGCACCAGCGCGGTGTCGATCGTGATCAGGCTGTCGCGGATGGCCAGCCGGGCCCGGGCCGAGTCGAAGGCGACCTCGCGG
>JAEUJH010000168.1 GCA_016794825.1 Gemmatimonadota bacterium | reverse complement strand
CGGCATGCTCATCGAGGCCGTGGCCGGCGTTCGCTACGAGCGCTGGCTTGCCGACGAACTGCTCGCGCCGCTTGGCATGAGTCGGAGCACGTTCGAGTTCGTGACCCAGACCGGACCGGCCGCCGATTCCACCCTGGCCATGGGACACTTCGACGCCGCCACGACGAGCGCGACCGTTCCGTCGTTCGTTCGCCCGGCGGGACAGTTCACCACCACCGCCGACGACATGGCCAGGTTGGCCCGGTTCCTGATGAGCGACGGTCGCGTCGCGGGGCAGGTTCACGTCGACCCGCGGCTCCTTGCCGCGATGGCGACGCCCAGCACGACCGAGGCGGCCCGGGCCGGCTTGGCGGCGGGGTACGGCCTCGGCCTGGCACGGCGCGACCGCCACGGCGTAGTGGCGCGATGTCACCTCGGCAACACCGGCACCTTCCGAGCGAGCCTCTGCGTGGTCCCCGAACAGGGGCGCGGGTTCTTCGTTGCGTTCAACTCGGACCCCGAAACCGGGAACTTCGATCGAATCGACGGCCTGCTGGCCGGCGCGCTCGGGCTGCCTCCCGCGGTGGAGCGAGCGACGGCCCCTGCCGATGTCGATCCAGCGGCGTGGGCGGGGTGGTACCTGGTTCGGCCGAACCGATTCGATCAGTTCCGGTACCTCGACGAACTCACCGGCCTGACGCGGGTGCGCTGGGATGGGCGCCAGCTTCTGCTCCGGCTGGTCCAAGGGTCGGCCCGCCAGTTGATCCCGGTGGGCGGTGCTGTGCTGCGGGCCACCGATCGGCGGGAGGCGTCGCACGTCCTGATTCGGGACGGGGCCGGCCGTCCGCTGATCAGCGATGGCCAGCGGACCTACGAGCGGCAAGCGCCGCTCCGGCTGGGGGTCCTCTGGGCCAGCGCGGTTTCCGGCCTGCTGTCGCTGGCCTACCTGCTTCTGATCGGCGGGTGGCGGACCGTCGCCGCGATCCGCCGGGGCCACTGGCGCCGCGAGCCGCTTCGGTGGCCGGTCGTCGGGTTGGGGCTCCTGGTCGTGGCTCCGGTGCTCTTCCTGCGGGAGCCGTTCCTGGCCGTGGGCGACCCGACCTTCGCGAACCTGACGGTGGCCACGCTCACCGGGTTGCTGCCCCTCGCGATGCTGATCGGGGTGGCGGGCAGGGTGAGAGAGGGCCTTCGGGGCCCGGCCGCGAGGTTGGATCTGGTGATGCTGCTGGCCGGTCTGCAGTGGTGCGGGATGCTGGCGGCGTGGGGGCTGTTGCCGCTGGCCCTGTGGCGCTAGGGGAGCGGAACGAAAAAGCACCGGGGGGACCCGGTGCTTTTTCGTCGTTCGTCCATCGGGGCGCCGGGATTTGAACCCGGGACCTCCTGCTCCCGAAGCAGGCGCGCTACCGAGCTGCGCTACGCCCCGTCACTGCACCAGCGGGTGATCGGGGCTGGTCTGGCGAGAGCCGCCGACCGCGGTCCGAATCCCCTTCCAACGGGCCCGGAGGGACTCGAACCCCCAACCTTCTGATCCGTAGTCAGACGCTCTATCCAATTGAGCTACGGGCCCTCTTGACCAGGCTTGTCGGCCACCGGATCCGGCCCCGACTACGCCAGTGGGCGGTACAAGATTCGAACTTGTGACCTCTACGATGTCAACGTAGCGCTCTAACCAACTGAGCTAACCGCCCAAGAACCAGATGGGCTGACGGGCAGTTGGGCAGTTGGCCTTGGCGAAGCGGATCGGCCTCGCTTCGGCTTCAAACCGCCCAACTGCCCGTCTGCCCACGGCCCTGCGAATCACAATGGCGGGGGTGGGATTTGAACCCACGACCTCCGGGTTATGAGCCCGGCGAGCTACCAGACTGCTCCACCCCGCGTCGGGTGACTGCAACCACGTCCTGCATTTCGAGAGCGGGAAACGGGACTCGAACCCGCGACCCCAACCTTGGCAAGGTTGTGCTCTACCAACTGAGCTATTCCCGCGTCGATTTCCGGTCCGTTTTTGCGGGAACCCATAGTAGTACCCGGGTTCCGGTTTGGCAACTCTGAATCCACCCGCGGCGCGACGAAAAAAGTGGAGGCGAGGGGGATCGAACCCCTGACCTCGTGAATGCCATTCACGCGCTCTCCCAACTGAGCTACGCCCCCGCTCTTGTGGCGGCCCGCCGGGTGCTTAAGTTGCAACGCGGCAAGCTAGCCGCCGTGTTTCGGCGTGTCAAGCGAAACTCGTGCCGTTTCTCCCGCATAACGACCGACGTCCATGGCGAAGAAGAGGCCCACGAAGCGCGGTCTGGGTGCGTCTCTCGGGACGTCCGAGGCGGAGCGCGACATCCTCGACCTCTACCTCCACGACGTTTCCCTTTCTTCGCTGTTGACGCCGGAGCAGGAGATCGCGGTGGCCCGCCGGATTCGAGCCGGCGACGAAGCGGCCATCGAGGAACTCGTCACCCGGAACCTCCGGTTCGTCATCTCGGTCGCCAAGAAATACCAGAATCGCGGACTTCCCCTCGTCGACCTGATCGGCGAGGGCAACGTCGGCCTGATGATCGCCGCCCGGAAGTTCGATCCCGATTACGGGGTCAAGTTCATTTCCTACGCGGTCTGGTGGATCCGGCAGTCGATCCTGGCGGCCATCGCCAAGCACGGGCGGGTGGTCCGGGTGCCGCTCAACCGGACCGCCGATTTGTCCCGGATCGTCCGGACCTCGGAGGCACTCCGCCAGTCGCTCGGGCGGGAGCCCACGGCCGAGGAAATCGGCGACGTCCTCGGGCTCTCGGTCGAGATCGTCCAGAGCCTGGCCGCGCTGAACACCGCCGACGTCCGGCTCGACGCCCCGCTCTCCGCCGAAGGCGATCGGGCCACGCTGGAGCGGTTCCTGGTCCACGGCCAGGGCGACGCCGAGTCGGAGGCGATCGACCAGTTCCTGGCCGAGGAAATCGAGGCGGCGTTAGGCCGGATCGCGCCCCGCGACGCCCGGGTCCTCCGGCTCTACTTCGGGCTCGATGGCGGCCGGGAGCACACCCTCGAGGAAATCGGGTCGATCTTCGGGATTACCCGCGAGCGGGTCCGCCAGCTCCGCGACCGCGCCCTCAAGCGGCTCCGGGAGGGCGAGGCCGGGCGAGCCCTGGCGAGCTACGCGGCGTGACGGACCGGCTCAACCGGATCGGCGTCGCCCAGCTCGGCTTCATCCGGCGGACCGGGCGGTGGGCGGCCGACGCCTGGCGGGCGCTCGGCCTCCCGCGGATCTGGGCGCCGCAGGTCATCCCCCAGATGCGCCGCCTCGGGGTCGACTCGATCCCGATCGCCCTCTTCCTGGCCGTGTTCACCGGCATCGTCCTGGCCCTGCTCGCGTCCTACATCTTCACCGGCGCCGTGCCCCTCTACTTCGTCGGCGCGCTGGTGGCCAAGACGATCATGATGGAACTCGGGCCCGTGCTAACCGGGATGGCCCTGGCGGGACGGGTCGGCGCCAACATCGCCGCCGAACTCGGTACCATGAAGGTCACCGAGCAGGTCGACGCGCTCGAAACGCTCGCGGTCGACGTCCACGCCTATCTGGTGGTTCCCCGGACCATCGCGGCTACGGTGATGTTCCCGGTCGTCACGGCCATGGCCATCGCCGTCGGGGTGGTCTCCGGGTGGATCACCGCCACCAACCTGCTCGACCTCTCGACCCAGGAGTTTTTCAAGGGCGTCCGGCAGTTCTATCAGTTCAAGGACGCCTGGTTCGGGTTGGTGAAGAGCGCCAGTTTCGGCTGCGCCATCGCCATCATGGGTTCGCTGACCGGGCTCCGAACCCAGGGCGGCGCCGAGGGCGTCGGCCGTTCGACGACCCGGGCGGTGGTGCTCGGCTGCGAGGCTATCCTCGTGCTCGACGCCTTCTGGGCGCTCGTCCTCCTCTGATCCGATGATCCGCTTTACCGACGTCTCCAAGTCGTTCGGGGCCAAGCGGGTCCTCGATCACTTTTCGCTCGAGATCCCGACCGGGCAGACCACCGTCCTCCTCGGCTACTCGGGGACCGGCAAGAGCGTCGCCCTCAAGCACATCGTCGGGCTGCTCGAGCCGGACGAGGGCATCGTGGAGGTCGACGGGCAGATCGTGCCCGAGTTGTCGCGCGACGATCTGGTCCGGCTCCGGTCGTCGATCGGCTACGTCTTCCAGTTCGCCGCGCTGTTCGACTCGCTTTCGGTCTTCGACAACGTGGCGCTCGGACTCCGGCAGCAACGGCGGTCGGAGGCCGACGTCGCGGCCCGGGTGGCGGCCAGCCTGGAGCGGGTCGGCCTCGCCGACCAGGGCGACCGCTTCCCGAGCGAACTCTCCGGGGGGATGCGGAAACGGGTCGGGATCGCCCGGGCGATCGCGCTCGAGCCTCGCTACATTCTGTACGACGAGCCCACCACCGGGCTCGACCCCGTCACCTCGGCGGTCATCGACGAACTGATGGTGCGCACCAAGCGGGATCTGGGCGTCACCGGCGTCGTCGTGACCCACGACATGCGGAGCGCGTTCGCGGTGGCGGACCGGATCGCGATGCTGTATCAGGGGCGGGTCCACGCGGTCGGCACGGTCGACGAGATCCGTCGGACCGACGACCCCGTGGTCCGCCAGTTCATCGAAGGGCGCCCATGAAGCGTCGGAACGAATTCCTCGTCGGCATCTCCGTCCTGATCGCGTTCGCGGTCGTCGTCGGCGGCGCGATCTGGCTTTCGGAAACCGATCTTGGCAATCCGGACGTCGTCCACACCGCCCGGTTCCGCGAAATCGGCGGGCTCGGCGTCGGCGCGCCCGTCACGCTCCGCGGCGTCAAGGTCGGCCGGGTCAACGCCATCCGGCTGGCCGACAACGACTGGGTCGAAACCGATCTCAAGGTCCGCGTCGACGTGGTCCTGCCGGCCAAGCCGGTGGCCATCGCCGCGTCCGGAAGTCTGTTCGGTGAGTGGCAGGTGACGGTGGTCGACCTCGAGGGCGCGCCCCAGGATCCCGAACTCCGCGCCCGGTTGGCGGAAGCCGGCGCCCCCGGCGGCGACACCTGGCCGGGCGCCACCCTGCCCGACATCGGTCAGCTGACCCAGCAGGCCAGCCGGATCGCCGGCGACATCGGCCTAATCACCAACCGGGTGTCGGGCGCGCTCGACTCGTCCGCCATCCAGGACGTCCGCCGAAGTCTCCACGACCTCCGCGAGGCCGCCGATCGCCTGGCCGAGTTTGCCCGACGGCAGACCGGGCCCTTCAACGAGGTGACCAGCAACCTCGCGGTGACCTCGGGCGAGGTCGGCGCCGCGTCCAAGCGAGTCAACGCCCTGCTGGGTCGAGTCGACTCGGCCACCGCCGACGGTCAGATCGTCGACATCATGAACTCGACCCGGGCCACCGCGGCGGATCTCCGGTCGGCCTCGTCCGACGCCAAGGAACTGCTGGCGCTGGTCCGCCAGCACGAGCGGACCCTGACCCGGATCCTCGAGACCACCGACACGCTCCTCACCAAGGTCCAGTCCGGCAAGGGCAGCCTCGGGCTGCTGGCCCGCGACTCGACCCTGTATCTCGAAACCACCGCCGTGATCGCTCAGATGCGGCAGCTCCTTGCCGACATCCAGGCCAATCCGCGGCGCTACTTCCGATTCTCGGTGTTCTGACCGTGGCGTCCGACCGTGGAGGTTCCGGGCAGCGGCAACGACGGGCCAAGCGCGAGGTCAGCGCGGGCGGCGTCGTTTTCCGTCGGCACGCCGACGAAGGGTTCCATTTTCTCCTCATCCGCGACAGCTACGGTCACTGGGGGTTTCCCAAGGGCCATCTCGAGCAGGGTGAGTCCGCCGCTGAGGCCGCCGCGCGGGAAACGACCGAGGAGACCGGCCTGGCCGATCTCACCCTCCACGCAAGCCTGGAGACGATCGACTGGTACTTCCGGCTCCGCGGCAAGCTGATCCACAAATTCTGCCACTTCTATCTGTTCGAGTCCACCGCCGGCGAGCCCAATCCGCAGCTCGATGAGGGGATTACCGAGTGCGTCTGGTGCGGGTTCGACGATGCCGTGGCGCGGCTCGGTTACGAGAACGCCCGGGGAGTCCTGCGGAAGGCGGGGGAGCTCACCCGCGTGGTCACCGGCACCTCCGAACCCGCTCGCTGACGTCTCCGGGAGTCGCCCTCGATGCTCCCGGTCGCCGCGTTGGTCGATTCGCCCGCCGCCCTCGGCGCCCTCCGCCGGAGCTATCCCAAGGGGATGGGCACGATTCGGGGATGTCGGTCGCCCAGCGCGCTGGTCAATCTGGTGGAGGAGGAGCCGGTCGACGCCGTCGTCCTCGGCACCAGCGCTCGCGCGGCGGTCGACTGGAACTGGCTCCAGACCCGGTTCCCGACGGTTCCGGTCATCGTCTACGGCACGATTCGCCCGGACCAGGGACCGGCGTTGCTCGAGTTCGATCGGCGGGGTGTCCGGGCCATCGCGGTGGAGGGCATCGA
>JAEUJH010000166.1 GCA_016794825.1 Gemmatimonadota bacterium | reverse complement strand
TCCAGCGACTGAGACCTTGGGAGCACCCGCCCCAGCCGCGTTCGTCGATGCGTCAGGGGTCCGACCAAGTGGCTCCGCTCCTCGGTTAGATTGGAGTGACGACACCGGTGGGGGGGCCCACCGGCGGGGGCATCCTCGCGGGAGGGCCGGACGATGGCGACACCGATGGTTCCCGACGCCGAGCGGGGCGACGGGATTCACACCCTGCGGGCCAGCGCCATTTGCCGCGCCTGGAACGGGATTCAGTACCGCGCCGGCCTGTCGAGTCGGAACGTCGGTTCGAAACAGCTCTCGATGAACGTGGCGACCGTTCCACCCGGGGCCATCGCGTTTGCTCACATCCACGTCGACTTCGAAGTCATGCTCTATATCCTCCAGGGGCGGGTCCGCCATGCCTTCGGGGAGGGCCTCGTGCATCAGCTCGACAACGGGCCCGGCGATTTCATCTTCATCGAACCGGGTGTTCCGCACGAAGTGTACAACCTGAGCGACACCGAGCCCGTGGTGGCGGTGGTGGCCCGCTCCGACGCCGGCGAGTGGGATCACATCGTCGACTACCCCAGCAAGCATCGGCCGATCTCGTGACACCCTGGGTTCTCCGACTCATCGTCGCCAACGTCGTCGTCTTTTTCCTCCAGTCGACGGTGCCGCTGGTCAACTCGCTCCTGGCGCTCCAGGCGGCCGGCCTGGTCTGGCGCCCCTGGACGCTGGTGAGCTACATGTTCCTGCACGGTGGCTTCAGTCACATCTTCTGGAACATGCTCGGCCTGTACTTCTTCGGTCCGGTCCTGGAAGCGCGGCTGGGTGGCGCCAACTTCCTCCGGCTCTTCCTGGTGAGCGGCGTGGTCGGGGGCCTCTGCTGGCTGATCTTCTCGGCGCTGCCGATGGGCGGGTTCGGGATCCTGATCGGCGCCTCGGGCGGCGTGTTCGGGGTCCAGCTCGCGTTCGCGTACTTCTGGCCGCGTCAGCCGATCTACATCTGGGGTATCGTGCCGATCGAGGCCCGCTGGCTGGTGGTGATCATGACCGCGTTCTCGCTCTACTCCGGGCTCGGCGGCTCGGGCGGTGGCGTGGCCCACTTTGCCCACCTGGGCGGATTCCTGGGCGGGTTCCTCTACCTCAAGTGGCTGGAGCGACGCCAGCAGGCGCCGTTGCGGGAGTGGCAGACCGCGGCTCGGCCCTCGGTGCCGAAGATGGAAAGTCCGGCCAAGGCCATCGAGCGGTGGGCCAAGATCCGCCGCGACGATCTCCACGAGGTCAACCGGACCGAACTCGATCGGATCCTCGACAAGATCAGCGCCTCGGGCATCGCGAGCCTGACGCCGGCGGAGCGCGAGTTCCTCGATCGCTTCAGCGCCAGGCTCAACTGAGGCCGTGGCGGTGACCGGGGCGCCCGATTCCGGTCCGGCCAGGTTTCCGGCCACCCGCGTCTCGCTGATCGAGGCGCTGGGCGCTCCCGATCCCGCCGTCCGGCTGCCCGCCTACGAAGCGCTGGTCGGCGTCTACTGGAAGCCGGTCTACAAGTACCTCCGGGTGGCCCGCCGTTTCGACCACGACGACGCCGAGGATCTGACCCAGGATTTCTTTGCCCGGGCCTTAGAGAAGGACAGCCTGTCCAGCTTCGATCCGTCGATCGCCCGGTTCCGGACGTTTCTGCGGGTCTGTCTCGATCG
>JAEUJH010000106.1 GCA_016794825.1 Gemmatimonadota bacterium | reverse complement strand
CTGATCGACCATCTCCAGCGCCTGTCGCTCGCGTTCCACCATCGGGAGCGCACCGGCGATCTGGTCCAGCGGCTCTCGCGGGACGTCGACCTGCTCAAGGAGGTCCTGGTCACCGCGTTCCTGCCCTTGGTCGGCAACGTGGCCACGCTGGCGGTGCTGGCCATCGTGATGCTGGTCATGAACTGGCGCCTGGCCATCGTGGCGCTGGCGGTGCTTCCCGGTTTCCTCCTGGTGGCCCGGCGGCTCGTGCCCCGGATCCACGCCGCGGCTCGCCGTCAGCGCCACCGTGAGGGCGCGGCCGCGGCGGCCCTGACCGAGACCCTCGGCAACATCCGGCTGGTCCAGACGATGGGGCTCGAGGCGTCGGTGTCGACCACCATGGCGGGGCGCGAGGGCGCCGCCGCCAAGGAAGATGTCGCCGGCCGGAAACTGGCCGCCCGCCTGGAACGATCGGTCGACATCCTGACCGCCCTCGCGAGCGCGCTCGTGCTCGGATGGGGCGCTCATCTGGCCCGTTCCGGTCAGGTCACGGCCGGCGATCTGGTCGTCTTCCTCAGCTACTGCAAGAGCGCCTTCAAGCCGATCCAGGATCTGGCGAAGTACATGGGCCGCCTCGCCAAGGCGGCGGCCGCCAGCGAGCGACTGCTCGACACCATCGAAGCCGTGCCCGACGTAGCCGACCGGCCCGACGCGGTCGACGCCCCCAGCCTCTCGGGCGCGATTCGCTTCGAGCGGGTCAGCTTCCGATACCCCGACGGGCCGCAGGTCCTCGACCAGCTCTCCCTGGCCATCGAGCCGGGCGAGTGCCTCGCGGTCATGGGTCCATCGGGCCACGGCAAGAGCACGCTGGCCAGTCTGCTCCTCCGCCTCTACGACCCGGCCGAGGGCCGGGTCCTGCTCGACGGGCGCGACCTTCGCGACTATCGAATCGGCTCCGTTCGCCGTCAGATGACGATCGTCCCGCAGGACAGCGTGCTGTTCGGGGTGTCGATCCGCGAAAACATCCGGCACGGCAACCCGGCCGCCTCGGACGCCGAGATCGAAGCGGCCGCCCGACTCGCCAACGCCCACGACTTCATCGTGGCCCTGCCGGGTGGATACGACGCCGTTCTTGGCGAACGCGGCGGCACCCTCTCGGCCGGCCAGCGCCAGCGGATCGCGCTCGCGCGGGCCGCCGTGCGCTCGGCCCCGATCCTTCTGCTCGACGAGCCGACCACCGGTCTCGATGACGTCAACCGGCGCGCGGTGGCCGACGCGATCGCGGCGCTCGCCCGGGGCCGGACCACCATCATCATCACCCATGACGACGAGCTGGCTCGTCGAGCCGGCCGTCAGGTCCGGCTCGAGCGCGGCCAGATCGCTCCGGAGGTTCGCCATGCTCTCGCGCGATGACCACGATGTCGTGGAGCGCGACCCCGCGCTTCCCGCGCTGGCCACCCTCCTCGACCCCGCCGCGTTCGGCGCGGCCCTGCGCGAGTCGTATCCGCACCTGGCCGTCGGGGATCTGACCGGGTGGTACCTGCGCTACAAGCCCGGCACCAGTTGTCTGGCCGGGTTCGACGCGGTCCTCGGCGGCGACCGGGTGATGCTGCACGCCATCACCGCCGCGGACCCGATCAAGTTGCGCCGCCGGCGCCACGATCGAACCGACCACGGCCTCGGCGCCATCCGCCTCGGCGAACTGCCGATTCTGGTGCGCGGGTTTCCGACCGATGGCCGGTTGAAGTCCCTGGGCCAGCTGCTCGACCCCGCGCGCCGCGCCCGGATGCTCCCGGCCCCCGTGGCGGAGGGGTCGCTCGAGACCATTCGCTACAAACCCGAGCGCCGGTTCGTCGGCCGCCTGACGGGCGCCACCGGGCCGTTCGCGGTCAAGCTCCATGCGCCGGGCCGGATCGCCGCGGCGGCCGACGGCGCGACGGCGTTCCGCTCCGAGGGCGCGCTCCAGTTCGCGCCCGTGGTACATGCCGATGAGGGGCTCGGCATCGTGGTCCAGCGGTGGATGCCGGGCCGCCTCCTGGCCGATTGTCAGGCCGACCCCGAATGGGATCCGCGCGAGG
>JAEUJH010000073.1 GCA_016794825.1 Gemmatimonadota bacterium | reverse complement strand
CGGAGCGTGGCGGTGGCCATGGCGCGGCTCATGCCCGGTTCCGGGGGCCGGATGCCGCGGCCCCAGCCGGCGCGGAGGCGGAGGGCCACGTCGCCTAACGGCTTGTTCCACGACGCGCCCAGGCTGGGCGCCCAGGCGGTGCCGTAGTCGCGGCCGAAGCTCGAACTCCATTCGGCCCGGGCGCCGGCGTTGAGCACGAACGCGCCGGACCGGAGCTTGGCCTGGACGAAGCTCCCGGTGTTGCGGACCTGGTCTTCGTACAGGGTGCTGTAGCCGGTGGTCCCGTTGACGTCCCAGGCCCCGCGCGACCGGCTCAGCCGAGCGTACTCAAGGCCGACCGTGGTGGTGAGCGAACTGTTCTGGCTCCAGTCGGCGGTCAGCACCGAGCTGTACCGGAGCGAGGTCTTCTCGGCCTTTTCGTGGGTGGCGCCGAGCGGCTGGCGGATCGAGACCAGGTAGCTCCGCTGGGAGCCGAGCGCGCCCTTGGCCCGGTCGTAGCCGGCCACCAGACTCTGGATCCACCAGTCGCGGACCTGATGGGTGGCCGTGGCGCCGACGGTGGCGACCTTGACCGTGGCCGCGTTGGCCGCGGCCGGTGCCGCGGAGAGGCCCACCTGGCGGAAGTCGTCCTGAGTAAAGTCGAACTCGCCGCCGCGGGCCGTGCCGCTCAGCAGGAACGACCCGACCGCCACCTGACCGCCGGCGTTGGCGTTCCAGGACCGGGTGTTCGGCACCGAGGTGCCGGTCCCGACCCGACCCAGACTACCACTGGCCGCCATCGACGCGGCCGAGCCGCCCCAGCTCATGGCGCCGGCGTAGTCCTGACGCAGCAGGGTCGATATGGCTTCTCGATCGAACGGCCCGGCGGCCACGGCGGCCGATCCCTGGATCCGCGGCGACTCGCCGACGCTGCCCTTCCGGGTCACGATCTGGATCACCCCGTTGATCGCGTCCGAGCCGTAGAGCGCTGCGCCCTGGGGACCGCGGATCACCTCGATCCGCTCGATGGCCCGCGGATCGATGAGGGTGATCAGCGTGGGCGAGGCCACCTCGACCCCGTCGATGTAGGTCTTGAGCCCGCGGCTGGTGAACGAGCTGGCCCCGCGGACCGCGGCGATCTGCGCGGGTGGGCCGCTCGGGCCCTGGTCCCAGAGCACCACGCCGGGCAGCGCGGCCCGGAAGAGATCGGCGGTGCGGGAAAAGTGGTAGTCCTTGAGATCGCTGCCGCGCACGACGCTGACCGCCGTGGGCTGTTCGCGTTCCGGCGCGCCGGCCACGGGCGTGCCCATGACCACGATCTGATCGAGTTCCCGGATCCCGGTCGCGATCTCCGGCATCGGCGACCGAGCGGGCGACGCCGGCAAAGGGTCGGTCCCCGGAGCGATGACGAGCGCGCCGCCTTCGAGCGGATAGACCCGGAGCCCGGTGCCGTTCAGCATCCGGCTCAGCACCTCGGCCACGGGTTCTTCGGTGGCCGCCAGCGTGATGGCCCGGTTGCCGGGCAGCACGTCGGTGGCGAACGCGAGGGGAACGCCGAACATGGTGCGGAGCCGGGTGAGCGCGGTGGCCAGGTCGAGCTTGTCGAAACGGACCGAAATCCGGCGGCCGAGCGACTCGTTGGCGGGAGACTGCCCCAAAAGGGCGCGGCTCGGGAGTCCCGAGCCGATCAGTACCAGCGCCAGCCACCGGAATCGGGCGGTCACCGCTACCTCCGGGACCCGATCGCGATGGTTTTTCCGGTTCGCGAGATCGCGAGGTCCTGGAAGGCCGTGGTCAGCGTGGCGAGGACCTGATCGAGGCGATCGGTCGGCATCGGCCCGTTGTAGCGGCGGAGGGCGGCGTCCGGCGACAGCGAGAAGGACACGTCGTACCAGCGTTCCAACTCGGCGGCGACTTCGGCGAGCGGCCGATCCTGGAATTCGAGGATACCCGACCGCCAGGCGGTGATCCGCCCGACCTCGATTTCGTGGGCGACGGTCGGTTCGCCACCGAGCGCCACCGTGGCGAGGTCGCCAGCGCCGAGGGTGACCGACGGGGCCCGATCGCGGTGGATGGCCACCGCGCCCTTGGCCACGACCACCTGGAGTCGGTCGGTCGTGGCGGACACTTCGAACTCGGTGCCGAGATCCTCGACCACGCCGGTCGGGGTGGTGACCCGGAAGGGCCGGGCCTCGTCGTGCTCGACGACGAACCAGGCCCGCCCGGTCAGCGCCAGGGCTCGGGCCGGGCGGCCGAAACCGGGCTCGACCACCAGGCGCGAGGCGGGGGCGAGCGTGACCCGCGATCCGTCGGGGAGGGTCAGGTCGCGCTGCTCGCCAACGGCGGTGGCGTACTCGACCGCGCGCTCGCGGGTGGCGGCCCAGAATCCACCGCCCGCCACCAGCAACACCGCGGCGGCCGCGAGCCAGCGACCGAAGGTGGCTCGGCGGATCGGAATGACCTCGACCTCGGACGACCCCCGATCGAGCCGGGCGGCCACCTTGGTCCAGGCGGCGTCAGTGTCCCAAGTGCCCGCCGGCGGGAGGTCGGACCAGACCTGGCCCAAACGGGCTAACTCGGCGCGGTTGGCGGGGTTAGCCGCAGCCCATGCGTCGACTTCGTTCCGTTCGGCCGTAGTGGCCTCCCCGGCGAGGTACCGGGCGAGCCGCTCAGAGTCCATCCGTCCTGCCTGCCATGAGTTGGGTGGTTCGCAGGTTTGACACCCCGGGTCCGGGGCACCCTGACGGGACCCCGGTGGGTCGTACCATATTAGAGGCCGTGACCGCCCCAGTCCACGACCGGAGCCATGTCCGGAAGCCTTAAGACCCCGAGTCGGGACCTGGTCGAGCGAATTCGGCAAGGTGATCGAGACGCGTTCGAAGTCGTCTTCCGGGCGTATTACGCCAAGCTGACGGACTACGCCAACGGGCTCGTGCGGACTCGCGACGGCGCCGAAGACGTCGTGCAGGAGGTCTTCGTGGCCCTCTGGACCCAGCGGGAGCGCCTGACCACGCCGGACAACCTGGTCGGGTACCTGTACCGCGCGGTCCGGAATCGGAGTCTCAACCAGCTCCGGCACCGCCGGATGGTGACCGACTGGCAGACCCGGGCGGCCGCCGAGGAACGGAGCGACGCGCCGCCGGCCGACCGCGACACCGAACGGGCGGAGATCACCGCGGCGGTCAAGCAAGCCGTGGCGACGCTCTCGCCGCGCTGCCGGGAGGTCTTCGAGTTGAGCCGCGATCGAGGCCTGACCTACCCGGAAATCGCGGCCGCGCTCGGGATCTCGATCAAGACGGTGGAGACGCTGATGGGCCGGGCGTTGAAAGGCGTTCGGGAGCGACTGGCCGGGTTCCGGTCCTGAGCCGCCCGGGGTGACGTCCGGGCCCGGATCGGGGTACGACCGGTGGTGAGTGTCGTTCGAGCGGGGGAAGAGACCCCCGATCCGACACAGTGAAGGAGGCAACATGTTGCATCGATCGATGCGGGCGCCGGCGTGCCTCGCGGTGGTGGCCTTGATTGCGGCCGGGTGTTCCTCGGGCGACGGGGTGGCGGACCCGAATCAGGACGACCAACTGGCGATCGAGTTCGACGGGCTGTCGCGCGACGCCAATGGTCGGGGCGATGGCGATGCGGGCGCGGCGTTCAGCGGGGCGGCCATGGCGCTCCGACTCGGGATCCGCCCCTCCGATGTGACGGTCTCGCTCGACGGCGCCAACCAGGCCTACTCCGCGTTCGTTCATGTCGTCAGCCATCCCCGAGCCGGCAGCACCGTGACCCTCCGGACGCTGGTGGCGTTCCGGATCATCGACGGCCGGCCCCGCGACGTGCTGTTCCTGGCGCTGACGCGGGACAGTCTCGACTTCGTGGCGCCGCCCAGCGCTCGGCCCGACGCGTCGGGCCTTTCGAGCTGGCGCGACGGCAGCGCGCGGCAGTTCTATCTGGCGACGCGCGGCTACGGGGTGCTGGATCAGGAGAGCCGAGCCGGTGCCTGTCCCAAGGTGCCGAGCGATGGCCGGGTGACGTGCACCGTGGCGGACTTCGGTCTCCGGCTCGAGGGCGGCTACCATGCCCTGGCCGGAAACCAGCGCGGTCAGATCGATCCGAACCGACAGGTCGTCATCAAGTCGCGGGCGTCCGGCGTCAACGGCGCCGTCCTCACGTTCAACTGAGCGCTGTCCGGTTGGCTGGCCCGCGCCGGGTCAGGCCGACTGCCAACCCCCGGGGCCGGCCGCGGCTCCGGGGGTTCGTGTTCGCGCCCGGCGGGCTGGTCGAATAAGTTGGGGGACCGTGTTCCGGCCACCCGCATTCACACCATTCTCCGACTCCTGCTCCCATGACCGACGCCGTCATCGTTTCGACCGCCCGGACCGCCATCGGTAAGGCCTACTCCGGCGCCTTCAACAACACCCATGGCGCCGAACTCGGCGGCCATGTCATCCGTCACGCCGTGGCCCGCGCCGGGATCGATCCGGCCGAGGTGGAGGACGTGCTGCTCGGCTGTGCCCTGCCCGAAGGCGCCACCGGCAACAACATCGCCCGGCAGGCGGCGATCCGGGCCGGGCTTCCGGTCACGACCTCCGGCGCCACGGTCAACCGGTTCTGCTCGTCCGGGCTGCAGACGATCGCGATGGCGGCCAACCGGGTCACCAACGAGGGCGTGCCGATCATGGTGGCGGGCGGTCTCGACTCGATCAGTCTGGTCCAGAACGAGCACGCCAACCGGTTCCGGGCCCAGGACGACTGGATCCTGGCCAACAAGCCCGAGATCTACCTGCCGATGATCGACACGGCCGAAATCGTGGCCAAGCGGTACGGCGTGTCGCGCGAGCAGCAGGATGCCTACGGGCTCCAGAGCCAGCTTCGCAACGCGGCGGCGCAGCGGGAGGGCCGGTTTGCGAAGGAGATCGTCCCGATCACCGCCCGGAAGGTGCTGTTCGACAAGAAGACCAAGCAGGTGAGCGGCGAGGCGGACGTCACCATCGAGCAGGACGAGGGCGGCCGGCCTGACACCACCGCCGAGGGCCTGGCCGGCCTCAAGCCGGTCCGGGGCGAGGGCTTCTGCATCACGGCCGGCAACGCGAGCCAGCTGTCGGACGGCGCCTCGGCCTGTGTGGTGATGAATGGGAAATTGGCCGAGCAGCGCGGGATCGAGCCGATCGGAATTTTCCGGGGCTTTGCGGTGGCGGGGTGCGAGCCCGACGAGATGGGGATCGGGCCGGTCTTCGCGGTGCCGCGGCTGTTGCAGCGCGCGGGGCTCAAGGTGTCCGACATCGGCCTCTGGGAACTCAACGAGGCCTTTGCGGTCCAGGTCATCTACTGCCGCGATCGGCTCGGGATTCCGAACGAGCAGCTCAACGTGGACGGGGGCGCCATCGCCATCGGGCACCCGTATGGGATGAGCGGTGCCCGGTTGACCGGCCATGCCCTGATCGAAGGGAAGCGCCGGGGCGTCAAGTACGTCGTCGTGACGATGTGCGTCGGCGGCGGGATGGGCGCCGCCGGGTTGTTCGAAGTCGTCTGACCTTCCGCCGAGACGGCTACCGGCAGGTCGCGCCGGTAGCCGTCCGGCAGATTTCCACCACCTTCAGATTCGGGTCGGCGCGGATCGCGGCCTCCTCGAACAGCACCGGCTTCGACTTGCCGGCCGAGAACAGCGCCGTCTGGTCGGCGTGGTGCGGCGAGTCGGGGTTGTCCGACTGCGACGACGCCAGCACCGAGCGGGCCACCGGCCCCTTGTCGGTGTACTGCACCCACGCCACGAAGCTCGACGCGTGGGCAATGTTCCGCCATCCCTTGCCGGGTACCCAGCCGCTCTCCGTCTGCGCGATCAGGTTGTACTGCCCGGTGGACATCGAGCCGCCGGGAATCGGCAGCCGACGGCCGGCGCGTTCCTCGATCTGGTAGTCGCGGAGTCGGGCGGCCAGGGGAATGCCGGACACGCGGAGATCGGCGACGGCCATGACCAGCGCCCGGGTGACCCGCGGGTTGGCGGTGTTGAGGCCGCTCGGCGTGGTGACCGGGTTCTTCGGATCGAACGGGGTCGTGAACAGGTCCAGGTCGGGCTGGGCGCCGGGGCTCACGTGCTCCATGAACCGCCGCCAGAGCACGGCGCCGCGGCTGTCGAGGTTGTCGGACAGATCCCAGGCGGCCAGGACATCGCACGCTTCGGGAATGCCCTGCTGGATCGGGAGGGTGCGGCAGTGCGTCACCACCGCGTCCCGCCACATCTCGCCCGAGATCACGGCGTTGTTCATCGTGATCGCCTCGAACAGCGCCAGCGAGAATTTGTTGCCCGGATGGCCGTCGGTGCCCGCCAGGCGCCGCTCGATCTTGGCGAGGCCCGCGCGAGTCCGGAGGCTCCGCTGGGTTCGTTCGTCGCCGACGATCTGGTCGTAGCCCTCGAGGAGCTGATGGGCATGATTGGCCCAGTGGCTGTCGTTCGAGTTGGTGGCGTAGTCCCACCGATCGAGCATCGGGAGGCGCTTCGGTCCGAAGATGCCCGGGACCGGCGCGTCCGGGTCGGTGCCCCATTCGCAGTCCTTCCGCCAGCCGTCGAGCACGATCAGCTGCTGCTGATTCCAGAGTTGCTTGCCGAGGTCGGAGCTGACGCAGGCGGCCCGCATCGCGTCGGTGACGTGAGGGACGGACGAGCGGTCGCCGTAGATGACCCGGCCCTGATCGTCGGCCGCCACGGTGTTGAGCCAGCCCAGCGCGAGATAGTTCCTGCCGGCCCGATCGAGCTCCTCGGCGGAGCGGGCCATCATCATCCCGGCGTGCTGGTTGAGCCACCGGGCGCTCATCGTGGCCGAGCGGACGGCGTAGGCGTTCGATCCGGTCCAGGCGAAGCCGGCCGTGGCGATGACCGGGCCGAAGTGAGTCTCCCAGAACGTATGCTGTCGGGAGGTCAGGCGACCGTCGTTCTCGCGGACCGTGACGGTGACGGTCCGCGGCGTCATGGCGCGCGGGGCGCCTTCGTACTCGTACGAGGTCGGATTGCCGGGAATCAGCTTGAGCTGGTAGATCGTTTCCCGTTTCGGCACGCTGGCGGTGTGGCTCCAGCCGACGTTCCGGTTGAAGCCGAGGAGGACCGCCGGGACGCCGGGGAAGGTGCCGCCATAGACGTCGAGGACACCGGGCACGGTCAGGTGGACCTCGAAGAACCGCTCCGGCTCGTGCCACCGCCAGTGCGGGTTGATGAACACCATGCCCCGGCCGTTGTCGGTCGCGTCGCGGCCGAGGGCCACCACGTTGCTCATGGTGAGCCGGGGGGCGGCGGGCTCCTCGCTGCGGGACGGCGGCGATCCGGCGGTGGAGCCGGGTGCCGTGGCGTCGACGGTCGGGCCGATCCACCGCGAGGTCGTGAGCATCGAGGTATGGAGCGCCCGGAGGTAGACGTCCTGCTCGCTGATCGGGCGGACCCAGGCCTGACCGCGGCACCGTTTGTCGGGGATGTTGGCGACGCCGATCCGGGCCAGATAGTGGTTGTAGCCCGCCACGTAGCCGCGGACCAGGTCGCGGGCCTCGGGCGTCGGTCCGGCCGGCGGCGGCTGGCGGAGGTCCTTGCCGATCAGGTCCTGATCGAGGATCCACTTCCAGTAGAAGTCGCTCTGGAGATTGGTGACGGCCTGACGGGCGTCGCGGCGGCCCTCGGCCCCGAAGAACCGGGACCGTTCGGCGCGGACGGTGACCCAGCGGTCGGCCACGGTGCACAGGTCGGCGGCGGCGTAGGCGTAGCCCATGCCGAACCCGGCGCCGGCCAGATCGGCGGCGCGGATGTGGGGGACGCCGTACGAGGTGGTGCTGATCCTGGCCCGGAGTGGTTTGGCCGCGGAGGATTGGGCGTCGAGCGGGGTGGTGGAGGCCGTGGCCGCCAGGGTCAGGACGGTTGCCGCCACGACCGCGGCCGACCGCGGGGCGCGTCGAACGGGATCAGACATGGAGACCTCGTGGAAGTCGCGATTTTTCGGAGTGATTCAATCATGGCGCGCCGCGGCGGATGGCGCAATCGAGGCGTCCTCCGTCTCGGGCCGGTCCGACGATCCGGCCGCCTTGACAGACCCCGTCGACCCGGAGACTGTTTCCAACCGCTCCAGACCCCGCGCCATCGAACCCCGACGGAGTCCGCCATGCGTTTCGGCCTGATCGCCGCCTTGCTGTTCGCGCCCGGTACCCTCGTGGCCCAGCTTCGGCTGGTCCCATTTGACATTCGCGTTCCCAAGAACCCGTTCCTGGTCGCGGCCGACGGGCAGAACCGGTTGGTGTATGAACTCCGGATCACCAACATCGGCCGGCGGGGATACGGTCTCAAGCGACTCGAGGTGTCGGCGGGTGGGCAGGCGCTGGCCGCGTTCGAGGGCGACAGCCTGCGCGGGATGACCCTGCGGATGGGTGAAACCGGCGACGGCCGTCAGATCGGGGCCGGCAAGCAGACCCTTGTCTACGTCCTGGTCTCGACGCCGTCGGCGCCGAAGTCGCTGGAGCACCGGCTGCTGCTGACCCCGATCGACTCGCTGGCCGGTCCGACCACCGACACCCTGAGCGGCTTTCAGGTGACCGTCGACGCCACCCCGGTTCCGGTCGTCCGCGCGCCGCTGGCCGGTGGACCGTGGTTGGCCGCCAACGGCCCGGGCAACACCTCCGGCCACCGCCGGACGGTCATTCCGCTCGAAGGGCAGGGTCGGATCGCGCAGCGCTTTGCCACCGACTGGGTCAAGTATGGACCGGACGGGCGCCTCTGGCAGGGCGACTCGACCAAGAACGAGAACTGGTATGGCTATCGGGCCCCGCTGCTGGCCGTGGCGCCCGGTCGGGTGGTGGCGGTCAAGGATGGGATTCCGGACAACGTGCCCCTGGCGCCGAACCGGGCCGTGCCGATCACGCTGGAAACGGTCGGCGGGAACCACGTCATCATCGATCTGGGTGGCGGGTTCTATGCGTTCTACGCGCACATCGTGGCCGGCAGCATCACGGTGAAAGTGGGCGACCAAGTCAAGGTCGGCCAGGTGGTCGGTCTTCTTGGCAACTCGGGCAACTCCGATGCTCCGCACCTCCATTTCCACCTCGGCGACCGTCCGTCGCCCCTGGGCACCGAGGGCCTTCCCTTCCTGATCGACGGGTTCGAGAAGCTCGGCGTGTCGAAGGGATTCGAGTCGGCGGCCTGGGTCGCGGAGGGGCCGGCCGAGGCCAAGCGGCGCGAGTTGCCGCTCGACAACCACGTGGTCCGGTTCAAGCCCTGACATGGCCGCCCGTCTCGATCCCAGTCTGACCGATCCGGCCACCTACCGGTGCTGGACGCCGGTGACGCTCCGCTTTCGTGATCTCGACCTCCTCGGGCACGTCAACAACGTCAACCTGGCCGGGTGGCTCGAGGACGGCCGGGTGGCGCTCGAGCTGCCGATTCAGCCGTTGACGCCGGATTTTCCGGGACCGGTCATCGTCCTGGTCGACCTCCACATCCAGTATCTCGAGGAGGTCCACTGGGGTGACGAGGTCAAGGTCGGCACCCGGGTTCAGCGGATCGGCAACACCTCGGCCGTCATCGGGCAGGCGGTGTTTTCCAACGGGGTTTGCGCCGCGATCGCCGAGGCGGTCGAGGTGGCCATCGATTCCACCTCGCGCAAGCCGGTGGCCTGGCCGGCCGAGTTCCGGGTGCTGTTCGAGGACCATCTCCCGAGGATTCCCTGATGCCGGGACGATCTGAACGTGGTGGGCCGCCGCGGGGCGTGTCCCGCCGCGGGTTCGTGGGCGCCATGGCCGGGGCCGCGGCGCTTCGGTGGCCGCTCCGCCAGGACGCCCCCGCCGAACTGATCCTCCACGACGGCGACGTGCACCTGGTCGACCGGGCGTTCCGCCGGGTCCAGGCCATCGCGTTAGGCGGTGGTCGGGTGCTGGCCGCGGGCACCACGGCGGAGGTCCGGCGGCTGGCCGGGCCGCGGACCCGGTCGATCGGGCTCCGGGGGCGGACCGTGCTGCCCGGCGCCAACGACTCGCACCTGCACGCGCTGCTCTGGGGGTACGGGCAGCCGCCGTTCACGGTCGACGTGGCCTATCCCGCCGTCAAATCCATCGCCGACATCGTGGAGCGGGTCCGGCAGGCCGCGGCCGCGCGGGCGCCCGGGCAGTGGATCCGCGGCAACGGGTGGGATCAGCGCTACTTTGCCGAGGGCCGGGCGCCGACCCGGGCGGACCTCGACCGGGTGGCGCCGGATCATCCCGTGGTGCTGAACGAGTTCTCGTTCCACGCGGTGTGGGCCAACTCGAAGGCGCTGGCCCTGGCCGGGATCACCCGCGACACGGTGCCGCCGACCGGCGGCGTCATCGTCAAGGACTCGGCGGGCGAACCGACCGGGGTGCTGTTCGAGGACGCCACCAACCTGATCTACCGGGCCATTCCGCCGTATTCACCGGCCGAGCAGCGGCAGGGGTTTGCCAACGCCACGGCGCTGATGGCCTCGAACGGCATCACCAGCTTTACCGATCCGCTTCTCGAACCCGAGGCCGTGGCGCTCTACGCCGAAATGGCACGGGCGGGCGCCCTCAAGGCGCGGCTGACGGGTCTGCTTGGCGTCGGCGACACGGTGGCCGAGCTGGAGGCGGCGTTGCGGGCCCACCGGGCGCCGACCGGGGTGGATCCCAAGTGGTTCCGGATTGCCGGGGTCAAGATCGTGGCGGACGGCATTCCCACCAACAACAAGACGGCCTGGCTCCATCGGCCCTACGAGGGCGGCGGAAACGGCGTCCTGCTCGTGGGCGAGGGGTCCGACGAGCAGCGGGCGGCCGAACTCGAAGGGATGATCCTGGCCGCGCATCGAGCCGGATGGCAGGTCGGGACCCACGCCACGGGCGACCGGACGATCGACGTCGCCATCGAGGCGTACGCCAAGGCGCTCGCCGAGCGCCCGGATCCGGGGCGGCGCCATTATCTCATCCACGCCGACCTGGTCACGCCCGCCGCGCTCCGGCGGATGGCGGCCCTCGGCGTCGGGGCCAATTTCAACTCGACGATCAAGTACCTGATTGCCGACGGCCAGGTGTCGAGCCTCGGTCCGGAGCGGGCGGCCTACGAATGGCCGTACCGGACCGCGATGGAGCTCGGTGTCGTCGTGGCCACGGGGTCGGACGCGCCGGTGACCGACGGCAACTGGCGTCAGGGCCTCGCGACCTGTGTGAGTCGCGCCGGCAAGCAGACCGGCAAGGTGTCGGGTCCAGCCGAACGGATTTCGCTCGATCAGGCGATCTGGTCGCACACCGCCGCCGGGGCGTGGCAGGACCACGCGGAGGCCTGGAAGGGCACGCTGGCGCCCGGGATGGCGGCGGATCTGGTGGTGCTCGATGGTCCGATCGGTCGAGTCGATCCGGCGGCCATCGGGAGCATGGCCGTCGACGTGACCGTGGTGAATGGAGCGGTCGTCTACGAGCGCTGACCGCGCGAGACGAGTGCTCGGGTCAGCCGCCCAGATCGACTGATCCGGTGTTGCCGTACACCGCCACGCCAGGTCCGCCCCCCATCGGTCCGTAGCCCGCGAACGGCGGGAGTTTGTACTTCCGCCAGGTCTCGTACCAGGCCAGATCCGCCTGAATCAGGAAGTCGAGCGGAATGGGCGGGTGGCCGGCCAGCGCGGTTCCCGGCTCGACGCACCAGGTGTCGAGGTGGGGAATCACCCCGTGCGACATCAGGTACTCGAACCCCTCCCGCGCGGAGGCCACCGCCTCCTTGACCGTCCCGAAGCCCCAGGGCTGCGCCATCTCGACACCCGACACCATGTTCGGGCTGACCCCGCCTTCGCCCATGATGTCGACGGCCTCGACCAGCCGGCGGACCCATAGATCGTAGCCGATGTACTTCTCCTTGCCGGGCGCGAAGATCTGGAACAGCCGCTTGTCCCAGACCTCGAGGTTGGCGTTGTGCGAGGTTACCCCGGCATCGCGAAACCGGCGGATGTTTTCCATCGGCTGCGATTCAGTGATCATGACGATCGGCACCCGCCGGCCGATCCGGGTCCGAATGGCCTCGATGTAGGGCAGGTTGAAGTCGGTGGCGTTGTCGGGTCCGCCGCGAACCGGCCGGATGATCGACCCGCCGGTCATGATGATCGTGAGCATCCGCTTGGCCGGATCGGGCTCCTCGGTCATGGCCGCGAGGACTTCCACCAGTTTGCCGACGTCCTTGATGGCATCCGGGGTCACGTGGTCGCCGGTGACCTTGCGCAGTTCCCGCAGGTTGTAGTTGATGTCGCAGAACCGGCACTCTTCCTTGTCGCCCCAGTAGTGGCAGGCGCGGAAGGTGGTGATGAAGGCGTAGGAGTTGTACAGGAGCGGAATCACCTGCTCGTAGCGGATCCCGTCGGCAAAGGTCCGGCCGTAGTACGCCGGCTTCGAGGGATAGGCGACGCCCGCCACCGGGACGCCATGCTCGAGAATGGTGAGCGCGCCGTCGACGACGTCGACCACGTAGGGCGAGTCGCGGTTCAGCACCACCCGGACCCAGGTGCGCTTCATCCCGTAGGGCCCGCCATGGAAGGTGATGTCCTCGGGCGCCGCGGTGCTCACCCCTTCGCCCAGGTCGCCGTGGCCGGAGATGTTGTACGAGAAGAGGTAGTACGCCTGAGTTCGGCACCCGACGGCGGCCTCCATGGCCGCCGGGGTGAATCGGAGTCCGAGCCGGAGCAGGTCCTCCTTCAGGATCACCTCGTAGGGCACGCCGGGATACAGCTTGGCGTACCGCTCGACCGTGGGATTCGTTGCCGCCGTAGTCGTCATGATCCACCTCGTCGTCGATGAGGGCCGCCGGAATGGGGCAGGGCCAGGCTACTTGCGCCGGACCGACGACCCCTTGGGCCAGTAGACGAACTCGGGCTCGTAGCAGGTGCCTTCGAGATCGGCCAGCCGGTCGCGGAGGAACGTCTGGGCGTCGGCGACCCCGGCGTTGTAGGCGGACGGGGCCAGTTCCTTGAGGAAGAAGTCGAGCATCAGCGCGGCGCCGATTTCGTCCGGCTCGCGGTCGAGATGCTCGGCGCAGAACCGCTTGATCGAGGCGAGCGCCTGCTTCCTCGCGTCGGGTGACAGGGATACGGCCATGATGGTCTCTCGGAAAACGTTCCGGGGTCGTCAGGGGGTGGTGCCGTCGAGTTCGCCGATGGTGGCGGTCGACGCGGGCCGGGTGGACTGGAGGCGGCTGGCGGTGCGCTCGACGGCCCGCATGACCCGAAGCAGGTTGAGGCCGAGGACTTTCCTGACGTCGTCGTCGGTCCAGCCGCGCCGGAGCAACTCGGCCGTGAGGTGCGGGTAGCGGGACACGTCCTCGAGTCCGATCGGGTGCTGGGCCAGGCCGCCGTAGTCGGCGCCGATGCCGACGTGGTCGACGCCGGCCACTCGGCGGATGTGCTCGATGTGATCCGCCACCTGGGCGAGGGTGGCGGGGTGGGTCCGGAAGTCTTTGAGCCAGGCGCCGAACGCGTCGGAGGCCCGCTGCGGGTCGTTCGGGAACTGGGCTTTGAACTCCCGCTCCTTCTGGAGCACGTTGGCCGCGTCCCGGGCCGCCTGCGGATCGATGAACCCGGGAAAGAAGTTCACCATGACGATGCCGCCGTTGGCCGGGAGCCGGGCCAGGATGCTGTCCGGGACGTTCCGGACGTGATCGGCCCGGGCCCGGGCGGACGAGTGGCTGAAGATGACGGGCGCTTCGGTGACCCGGAGGGCGTCGGCCATGGTCCCGTCGGACACGTGCGAAATGTCTACCATCATCCCGAGCCGGTTCATCTCGCGGACCACCTCCTCGCCGAAGCGGGAGAGACCCCCGTGGCGGGGGGCGTCGGTGGCGGCGTCGGCCCACGGCGTGGTCGCGCCATGGGTGAGGGTCAGGTACCGGACGCCGAGCGAGTGGAACATCCGGAGCGTGGCGAGGGAATTCTCGATGGCGTGGCCGCCTTCGATCCCGATCAGCGACGCGATCTTCCCTTCGCGATGGATCCGGACGATGTCGTCGGCGGTGGTGGCAAACGCCAGCGACGGC